>NZ_JBOFKN010000187.1:0-1607 GCF_051657365.1 Paraclostridium sp. | reverse complement strand
GGAGCATTACATTGCACGCCGGGCAAAATCGCTTTTACTTAAGGCTGTTGCGTTGGTCGGCATAAGCCTGCTTTTAGCAACCTTGGGGTTTCAGATAACAAAAAATTCAAGCAGGGACATTTTGAAATGGGCATTCGCTGCGCGAATTTTATGCCCATTTCAAACCGCTGCGCACGCAAGCGTGCTGCGCTATGCCCCTTAACTAAATGTTATCAGGAAGGTATTTAACTTAGATTTTAGGCGAATGAGAGAATTGCAAATTTGCCATAGCCGCTTACTACAGTGAATAGAACCATAATCCATTTAACTTCAATATTGCGTAATTAACGGTATGTATGAATGAGTTGTATTCGGTTGCTAGAAAATATACTATTTCTCAGGTAGTTTGTGTACGCTTGCCACACCATGTTCGATATCTAGGATTACTATGCCTTCTGATTCGGAGTCCAAACTTGCCAGCAATTTTCCACTAAAACTCCAGACTCCAGATTGTCCAACGCTGACAAAGTCATCGCACACGCCCACACAATTAGCCATAATTACATACATGCCGTGCTTATTTGCAATAGAAGGGTAGTGTTCTACTGCTTTCGACATGCTGCTATTAGATTTAGCGACGCTTGCGAGATATACATCAGCTTGTTGTGCGGCAGCACTATCAGCATGCTTCATTAGAAGTGATTCATAGCAAATGGCTGGAGCGAACTTGTAGCGTCCACTATTAAGAATGAGTTGTTCAATGCCCGCCACAAAGTATGGATTTTCGTCGGTGTGCAGTTGCTGTTTTGCGTAGGTTAGGCGAGGTTCGCATGGAGAGAACCAAACCATTCCAATTTGTACACCAGAAGTAATATTGATAGGTAATCCAACACCTATGAGTAGTTTATATTTGTCACTGTAGCTCTGAAGTATGTTAAGTCGCTCGTCTAAAGGATCACAAGCTAGTAGTTTTGCTAGTCTAGGCTCATATCCCGTTATCGATAGCTCTGGGAAGAATACAAGATGGGCTCCCTGTTCAACAGCGAGCTGTATCAGTTCAATATGTCTGGCTATGTTACTATCGAAATCACCAGCAACTGGCCTAAATTGAGCTGCGCATACTTTCATCTTTGATTCCAAGTAGATTTCTAATTTGATTTCTTAGGTTGCTAATATAGCTTATGATTATTCAGCTATGTGTCATATCAACAAAATGATTTAATTTTTAAATTTGTGAGTTGCACGTTATTTTTACTGTTAATCCTAAGGTTAGGCAAGTTGCTTTGTACGTAAATAAAAATCGTCATTCATGCTTCTGCTTCCGTGATAACAAAAAGTTGAACAGGGACATTTTGAAATGGGCATTCGCTGCGCGAATTTTATGCCCATTTCAAACCGCTGCGCATGCAAGCATGCTACGCTATGCCCCGGTAACTAAATGTTATCAGGAGTGGTTTTGAACTAAGAGTGTAGGTGAGTGCTTGAATGGTAATGTGCATTTATTAACTGAAATCGTTCAGCATTAATAAATCGTGTTTCAGATGAAGATAAAATTTTTTAATTATATTTTCTGCATGTCTTTTCTTTCTTCTTGGCACTCATATGATCCCATCTCGAATTGACGACAA
>NZ_JBOFKN010000186.1:0-11751 GCF_051657365.1 Paraclostridium sp. | reverse complement strand
CTTCTAAGAAGCTTTTTCCCCACTAAATCCCAGACATATGAAAAAGTAAGATAATATTTAATTACTACATAAAATTAGAAAAATCAAATTTATTTAGGAGAGATAACATGAAAGAAACAGATATTCAAGCAGCAATAATAACTTATTTAGGTATATTAGAGAACCAAGGTAAAATTTGGTTTAGTCGATTAAATAACATTCCACCAGTTAATAAAGGAGCTGATGGAAAAATAGTTTTTAGAAAACTTCCGAGAGGGTGTAAGAAAGGTATTCCAGATATTTTGATTATATCTAAGGGAAGAACTATTGCTATGGAAGTTAAAACACCTATAGGAAGGCAAAGTAAAGAACAAAAATTAGTAGAAGAGAGTTTTAAAAAACAAGGCCAAGAATACCATGTAGTTAGATCGTTAGAAGAGGCTATAAAGATAGTAGGTTATGCAGTGTAGTGGGAGGGGAAATGAAACCAATAGAAGAATATACCATAAAAGATAGTGTTACTTATAAAAAAGAGAAATCTATAAAAATGGCTTTATTAGAGGATTTGAGAACTGTTTTAGCTACTGAGTTGGAATTGGAAATATGGAGACGAAAGAAAAGGTTTAATCATAGTCATGAAAAAATTGCAGAGGACTTAGGAATAACTGAAGATTTTGCTAGAAAAACTGTAAGTAGATTAAATAGAAAATTAAAAAAATATTTAATAAAATTAAAAATGAGAGGAAGTAATTTTTTTTAAAAATTTTACAAAATAAAATAACTTGTAATAATACTAAATATTATATAAAATATTTAATATTATTTTATAGAAGAAATATTTTAAAAAGGAGCTTCTAAGAATGAAAATATTATTAGAAATTTTCTTAAATATAGTTATATATATATCAATTATTATTTTATATTTGATATATATAAAAATTTTAAATATAGGGGGAAATATGTTAAAAAAAATATTAATAGTAGGAGAATATATCGAGTCATCAATAAAAGAATATATTTTTGTGCCATTAAGTATATGGAAAAGGGAAAAAATGAAAGTGCTATTATGGGGAGTTTTTACCGTGGGAGTTAGTATGTCTGGGATAATATTTGATAATTTTTTTAAAGTTAGAAAAGGTGGAGTAGCAGATTGGTTACCAAAAGGAGATTTCTATATAATAAGCTTATCATTATTAGCTTGCTCATTGAATACAATATTAGTAGAGGAAGTAGAATGGGCAAGAGATAAAAATGTAGAAATAAAGCATAAAAATATAAAAATTGTAGTTCAGATTTTAATTATGCTTTTAATACTGTTAAATATTATGCTTTATGCTACAGCAAAAGAAAAAGATTATATTCAAATTATTATATTCATTTTAGTTTTATTGATATGTTTTTATGTTTTTTGCGTTGATTTAATAAAAAGATATGAAGAGTATAATGATTTAGGAGAATATGTAAAAAAAGAAGATGAAAGTGTAAAAAAATTAAAAGAAAAAGCTGATGATTTATCTATGACTAGTGAAGGAGTGAGATTATAATGAAATTATTGAAAGTAACACAGCCAATAGGTGAATTTTATATGAGTGTTATACCTGCAAATATTCTAATCAATAAAACAACAATAAACAGAAGAAATGAAGAAGGTGGAATTCAAAGAGAGCTTAGTTTAGGAAGAATGAAAGAGATATGTAATTATATTAGGGAGAAAGATGCGACTTTTCCAACTTCAATCATTATAGCTGCTACTTCAGAAGTAAAAAAAGAATTGATAGAAAATGAAGGGATTTTTTCATTAGATATAGAGAGAATAGATTGCATTGGAGAAATTATTGATGGTCAACACAGAGTTCAAGCTTTTAGAGAGGTAAAAGATTCAACTATTGATAAATTTGAATTACCAGTTGTATTAATGTTTGATTTAGAAGAAGAAGGAAAAGCTTATGTTTTTTCAACAATAAATAGTAAACAAGCAAAAATAAATCCTTCCTTAATATTTGATTTATTTTCATTATCTTCTAACAGAAGCCCACAAAAAACTTGTCATGAAATAGCGAGATTAGCAAATAAAGATAAATATTCTCCATTTTTTGAAAGACTAAAGATGCTTGGAAAGAAGGAAAAGGGGACTGAAACGCTCTCACAAGGGACTTTTGTAAAACAATTATTAACGTTACTATCTAGAAATCCAGATGAAGATTTAAGTAAATCGAAAAAAAATGAAAAGTTATCGAAAGATGAAAAGCTTCCATTTAGAAGCTTGTTTATAGATGAAAAAGATGAAGTGATTTATAAGATATTAATGAATATGTTTAAAGCCATTAAAATTCTTTTTCCAGAAGAATGGGCTAATGGTATATGGACAAAAACTGTTGGATATGGCGCTTTAATAAAATCTTTGAAGGAAATTTATTTTATAGGTTTAGAAGAGAAGGATTTATCAGAAGATTTTTTTAGAAAAGGATTTATGGGTTTAAGTATAGATGTAGACTATACGTCTGGCGAAAAAGCTGAAATGGAATTAAAAAACAAAATTGTAAAACAATTTAAAAAAAATTATGAATAAAAGTGGACAGATTTATGTCCACTTTTTTCTTTTGTTTATAGTAGATAAAAATAAATGGGAGGAAATTATGGTAAAATTTATAATTGATTCACAAAGAGAAGTAGTAATAATGGATATTGAGAAACTAATTGATAATCCAAATAATGTTAAAATTCATACTCAGGAACAGATAGAGTTAATAAAGAAGAGTATAGATAAATTAGGTTTTAACAGTATTATAGTTATTGATGAAGAGAATATGATACTAGCAGGTCATGGAAGAGTATTAGCATTAAAAGAAACAGGAGAAAAGACAGTTCCATGTTTAAAGATTAGTAATCTAAGTGAAGAAAAAAAGTTACAAATAATGATGATGGATAATACTTCAGTTTTAATGACTGGTATAGATGAAGAAATGGCAAAGTTAGTTATTGAAAAATTAGAACTAGCAGAAGCAGATTTAGAATTAACAGGATTATCTTTAGAGGAAATAAGCGAGTTAAAGATAGAGAATTTAGATATTCCAGAAGTTTTAGCAATAGACAAACAACAGAATGAGATATCAAGAGAAACTTCTTTAAAACTAACATTTGGAACTAGGAAGGTTATTATAACTGATGAAGAGTTAGAAAGGTTAGAAGCTAAGTATAAAGAGTATATAAACGAAATGGGAGTTGACTTTGGTTTTGTATCATATATTTTAGGAGTTGATGCATAAAATGGAATTTATAAGGGAAATAGAGATAGATAAATTGAAACCTGCTGATTATAACCCTAGAAAGATTAATGAAAAAGCCTTTAAATTACTTCAGGAAAGTTTAAAGATGTTTGGAGTATTAAAACCAGTTATTGTAAATGGAAGTAAGAATATACTAACAGCAGGACACCAAAGAACTAAAGCTATGAAAGCTATTGGTTTAAAAACTTGTCCTGCTATAAGAATAAAAGATGTATCTCTCCAGGATGAAATTAGATTCAACTTATTTCATAATAGTATCGAAACAAATAAAACTAATGTAACTATAAAAGATCCACAAAATATTGAGTTAGAAAATTTTACTTTTATTGATTGTATGCATGTAAACTTTAAAGAAAATAAAAATGCTGCAGTTGTAAAAGAGATTTCTAGGCTTATTTCAAAGTATGGAGAATGGGGAAGTGTAGTTATTGATGAAGAAGGAAGTATAATACAAAATTCTGACTATGCTATTGCCTGTAAATTGTTAAATAAACGAGTATTAGTGTATAAACTGTCAAATGATAAAGTAAAAGCTTTTTTAAGGTATATGAGCGTGGATTATGGGGAATATAATTATGAAGCTCTAGGAATAAAAACTTATAATCAACATAATTGTCAAATGAATAGATTAAGAGGTGGGATAAAAGATAATAAATCATCTTTGTATGAAGGTTATGTTTTAAAGAATATTTCTAAAGATGAAAGAGGGGTAGATTTTGGAGCAGGACAGTGTGATTATGTATCTAAGTTATCAAAGTTAGGTTATAAACTACTTCCATATGAGCCACACTTTAAATTTAAAGGCCAAGAAGCTATAGATATTAGAGAAGTAGTAAAGATGATATTAAAGCTTGAAATGGATATCAAGCAGAATGGATTATATGACTATGTAGTACTGGATAGTGTTATAAATTCAATAACATCTAATAATTTTGAAAAATATGTATTAACTACTTGTAATGCTTTATTAAAAGAGAATGGAAGTTTATACATAGGAACTAGAAATAAGGGGCAGATTGATTCAACTCTAAATAGTAGTAGATGTATTGAGAAAGTTAGGAGTTTAGAGTTTTTAGATAAAGATAATTTCTCAGCTACCTTTAGAAATGGAGTTTGGACACTTCAAAAGTTTCACACAAAAGAATCCTTGAAAGAGATTTGCTTAAAATACTTTAATAATGTTGAAACTATGGGAAGTGGAAGTCAAATATATGCTATTTGTAGAAATCCAAAGAGATTAGCTGAAGATGATTATGTAGAAGCTTTAAATATTGAGTTTAATATGGAATATCCAAATGGTTATAAACACAATAAACATGTGAAATTAATAAGTGAAATTTTGAAGAGCAAGTGATTTGCTCTTTTTTTTTATAAAGAGTATAATAAATATAAAAAAGGGGGGGCAGATAAAATGATAGAAATAAAAAGTTTTAATGCAAAAAATGGTGATTCTTTTTATTTATATTTTCCTGAGGAAAAATTTAATATTTTAATAGATGGTGGATATAGTAGTACATATAAAGATGAAATAAAATTAGAATTAGAAAAAATTAAAGCTAGAGGAGAAGAATTAGATTTATTAATTGTAACACATATAGATAATGATCATATAAGTGGGATTATTAAATTGATAGAAGAAAATGGATCTAATGAAGAAAGTAAGATAATAAAAATAAAGGAAGTTTGGTTTAATTCATATTTCAATTCGCCTACTGAAAAAATAAATATTAATTTAGATGCAAGTATGCAATTAAAATTAAAACAAGAGATAAAAACTATTGATAATCATGAATATTTTGGAGAAATAGGAATAAATGAAATGAAAAAATTAAGCGATTTATTATTAGAAGGGAAGTACAAAATAAATGAATCGTTTGATTATTTTTCAATAAATACAGCAGGAAAAACAATAATAAGTAAAGGACCAATTCTTTTTAGAATATTGTCTCCAGAAATGAGTTCACTGATTAAATTAGATGAAGAATTTAATAAAAAAATAGATTTTTTATCAAAACAAGAAATGAATATTTATAATAATGATTTGAATAAATACTTTGAAAAATTTGTAAGTAATATAGAAAATGAAGAGCAGACTACAGAAGTGATAGAGATAAATTCTCATAGAAATATAATTGAGTTATCAGAAGTAAAGGATGTAGAAAGTAATACTATAAGCAATGAGACATCAATAGCTTTTCTGATTGAATATAATAATAAAAAAATATTATTTCTAGGTGATGCTTCACTAAGTGTTTATAATAGAGAATTATGTAAAATATATTCAAATCTAAATGAGATTATATTTGATTTTATAAAGTTATCTCATCATGGAAGTAAAAATAATATTTCAACAGATTTTATTAATAGGATAAATTGTTTAAATTACTTTATATCTACAGATGGAAGCGGTAACCACGAGCATCCAAATAAGGAAACAATTGCAAAGTTAATAGTGAATTCTAATAATAAAATTAAAATATTATTAAATACAAGAAATAAATCACATGATCGATGGATTGATAAGTTAAAAGATAATATTGAGTTAAGAAAAAAATATAATTATGAGATAGAGATACGTAACTACATTAAAATATAGGGAGTATAAAAATGGAGAATTTAAAAAATATAGTTGGGGAAATTAATGAAACTGGAAGTTGTTTTTTAGTGAATGAAAATTATATATTAACTGCAAGACATTGTGTTGAAAAAAATGAAATAGGTGAAGAATTAGAGATAAATTTTAAGTTTTTAAAAATTCAGACAAAAGCCATATTAATTGAAAAATTAGATAGACCTTTGGATTTAGCGATATTAAAATTAAAAGTTCCATTAAAATTAGGAGTAAATTATTTATTATGTGATGATATAGTTTTTAGAGGAGATACTTTTAGCACGTTCGGTTACCCAGAAGAAGCCGGAGATATAGGAAAAGTTATTGTAGGAAAAATAAATGATCAAGAATTAAAATTGGATAGCTGTAGTCGTCCCGAAGATGAGATAGATCTGAAATTATATTCAGACGATGTAAATAGACTTTTTAGAGGGTATATTAGTGGTCTTTCAGGTTCCCCTGTTATAGTAAATAATCAAATAATTGGTATAGTAAAAGTTTATTTAGGCGATGGATTAGGGGTTCAACAAATAAAAAATTTCACAAAAGTTTTGATAAAATATGGAATTGAAATTGAACATAAATCATTATTTCGAAGTTGGTTATTAAATAAAGCATCAGAAAATATAGAAATGAATATGAGAAGTAAAAAATATTTGAGAGATGTTCACATAGAAATAAACGAAATAAAAGACCAGATAAGATATTTTAGTGATCCAATATTATTTTTTAAACAACTTTTAGAAAAAATAGAAAACTTAGATTTTTCATTTATAAACTCAAGATTAGAAAAATTGAATCTTCCAATTATAAAGTTAGATGATTTTTGTGACTTAAAAAATACTGTATCACTTGATAATATATTTGAGTACTCTAATCTAGTTTATAAGAAAATAGTGGAAACTTTAGAATATTCTGAAATGTTTAAAAAAAAAGAAGAAATAATAGAAAAGTATAAAAATATGAATATTGAAAATTATAAAAGTTTAAAGTATAGATTATTTGGAAGGGCTTTGATATCTTCATATAAATTAAGAGAAATTTTAAATTTATTAAAAATATTGAGATGTAGAAATTTTTTTATATTGGATACTGCTGGAAAAGGAAAAACTACACTTTTATGTGATTTTGTAGATAGAACTATGATAAGGAAAAATCAGGCTTCAATATTTTTATCAGCATATAAAATTTTAGATGGAAACATACTAAATACTCTTAAAAATGAATTTTTAGAACCTTTTAATATAAATTTTGATGAATTTTTTAGGAGATTAGATTTAATTGGAAAAAAAGAAAAAAGAAATGTTTTGTTTATAATTGATGGTTTAAATGAGAATAATAAAATAAGAGAATTTTCAATAAATTTAGAGGTTTTTATTGGAGTAATGAAAAAATATAAGAATATAAAAATTTTAATAACATGTAGAAAGGAATATTTTGAAGAACGTTTTGAAGAGTTACTAAAATTTAAAAACGATGAAAATACGTATTATTTAAATAGTGTTTTTTTATTAAATGATTTTGAATTAAGAAAAAAAGGACTTAAAAAATATTTTGAATATTTTAATATTTGTGTTGATATCAATAGAATAGGAAGTGAAGTTGAAGAAAAATTATTGGAAAGTCCATTATTATTAAGATTTTTTTGTGAGGCATATAGAGGAAAAACATATGTTTCCCTTGATTCATTATATAAGTATGACTTGTTTCAAAATTATACTAAAGAAAAAATAAAAAATATAGATCAAGAAGATGCAAAAAAATTAATTCAAATTTTTGATGAAATTATAAAGTATATGTTAGATAATAATAGCTATGTACAGATTCCAATGGAAATTATAAATGAAAAAAATCTATTGAAAAAAATAGTGCACGAAGATGTTATTTTTAAAGAGGATTTAGTTTCATATTCCATGAGAATGGGAGAAGTAAAAAATGAAGTTATAAGCTTTACATTTGATGAATACAGAGACTTTATGTTAGCAACGTATTTAATAGAAAATTATTCAACAATACAAATATTAAAAAAAATGGAAGAAATAAAAGAATTTTCAATAAGAGAAGGAGTAGGTAGATATATTTATCATTATGCCAAAAAAACAAATCATGAAATATTATATGCTTTAGAAGAAGAGGAGTGGGCAAAAGAAGCATTTATAGATTATATATTTTTTCTTTCTGATGTTGATGTTACAACAGAAGATCTAAAATTATTGGAACAAGTATTTAATTTTAAGGGGGAATACGCTAGAGAAATCTTTTCAAATTGTTTGAAAAGATACAGTGAAGATTACATTAATTTAAATATTTATACAGCTTTTTCATTTGTAAAGAGAATGGAGTCAGAAGAATATAAAAAAGCATTCAATGAAAGCTTAGGTTTAGACAGGTATAGTTATTATTATTATAAAGAACATAAAGAGCATTTAGAAGAAACTATAGAAAAAATAATGAATAACAAAAATTGGAAAGTAGATATGAAATTACATTTTTTGATTATGTTATATTCGATTAATAGGCGGAACTCTTTGAGTAGTAAAATAATTTTGAATATTAAGAAATTAACTGAAAATATAGATTGTAATATTAAAGAGATATTTATAGAAGTTTTAAAAGATTGCAAAAATATTATTTTAATAGAAGGAATAAATGCAATAAAAAGAGAATTTGAAAAAAAGAGAATCAATATGCTAAATTTGGATGAGATAGAAATAATAATAATAGGAGAAGACAATGATATATATATTGGGTAATCCGACATATGGTGGGAGTATTTATTATACGATAGAAGAAATTCCTAAGAAAGAAGAATTTTTAAGATATTTTGATGTAATTGAAAATAGTTATTTTGGAGAAATTATAGAAAGATTATATAATTTTATATTTCTAGGAACAAAAGATTTAAATTTTGAATTTAAAGAGTATTATTGTCAAGAATATAATGATTTTAAAGAATATCTAGAAAAATATCATTATTTAGATGAGATTATTATAGAAAAATTATTAAAAGATAATAATAAGAAAATTTATTGTACCGAATTAGAAATTAAGGAAGACTATGGAATTTCAAGATTTTTAGATGATGAAATTTCACCAATAGAAATTTTTAAAAAGATAACTAATTATTTTGAATAGGAGACAAGAATGAAGATAAAGAAAGATTTTATAACAAATAGTTCATCGACTTCTTTTATATTAGCTTTTAAAGGTAAATTTTCAAAAGAAAAATTAGCAATAGCTTTTGGATTAGAAAAAGGATCTATATTAAAGGATATTTTTTTAGATTTTTTATATTGTTTAAATTTTACTGAAATGACTGAAGAAGAAATTGAGAGTTTGGATGAAGAAGATGGAGATTTTACTAAAAAAGAAATAAAAGAAATAAAAGAGATGATAAAAGATGGAAAAAAAATATATAGAGGATATTTAAGTAGTGATGGAGAGTTTTTAGAAAGTTTTTTTTGTGAGGAGATTTTTTTTATAAAAAATGATGAAATATATTTTAACGGGAAGGCGAATGCATGGTAATAGTTAAAAGATTTGAAGAGGAAAATTATTCAGTATTATTTAATAATAAAACAGGTATACTATTGAGAATAGAAAAAAAAGGGTTTAAAGAACCTAAATATTCAAAGCATGGACCTGAACTTTTAGATGTTTCGATAACTAATTGGTGTGATAAGGGATGTAGTTATTGCTATAGGAATTCAAATATTCATGGAGTTCATATGTCTTTAGAAGAATATAAATTAATTCTAAAGCAAGCTCAAGAATGTGATGTTTTTCAAATAGCATTAGGGGGAGGAAATCCCAATCAGCATCCTCAATTTTGTGAAATATTAAAAACTACTAGAGAGTATGGAATAGTACCATCATACACCACTAATGGTAGAGGATTAACAAAAAAAATATTAGAATCAACAAAAAAATATTGTGGAGCAGTTGCAGTTAGCTATAGTAATGATAATTATTTTTATGAAAGTATTAATATTTTGCTGAGTGAAAAAATTAAAACAAATATTCATTTTATTTTATCAGCAAATACTATTGATATAGCAATTAAATGGTTGAAAGAGAAGCCAAAGTTTTTAGAAAATATAAATGCAATAGTTTTTTTAAATTATAAACCAGTGGGTAATTTGAAATTTTATGAAAAATTATTAAATAAAACCAATCAGTTGGAAGAATTTTTTACATTAATATCAAAAGATGATTTTAATTTTAAGGTTGGTTTTGACAGTTGTACGATATCTTATATAGTAAATTTTTTAAAAGAAATTTCTCCAAGTTCGATAGAAAGATGCGAAGCAGCTAGATTTTCAGCATTTATAGATGAAAAATTAAATTTTTATCCATGTTCTTTTATGGTTGAGCAAAAAAATGGGATAAATATAAAAGATAACTCAATCTTAGAAATTTGGAATAATTCAAAATTATTTAAGGATTTTAGAAAAGATACTACAAAAAAAGAATGTATTAATTGCATAAATATGGAGTTATGTGGTGGTGGATGTCAACTTTTTTCAGAGATAAATATGAAATGTAAATAAAAAGGATGGTTAATATTGAAAAATGAATCTTTAAAAAAATTACAAAGAAAAATAAAAAATAATAGAAAAATAACTAAAAAAAAATTGGATAATTTAAGTGATAGTTTTTGTATATTATGTGGGTCTGAAGATGATTTAACAAAAGAACATGTTATTCCAAGGTGGGGATTCGAAGGGAATCCGACTAAATCTTTTATAACACCAATAAATGGATCGTCACAGAGCTATAATAAAACAGTTGTTCCTTGTTGCAAAGAGTGTAATTCTAATTTATTGGGAAATTTTGAAAAAGATTTAAAAGAAAAAATGTTAAGAGAAGATAAAGAGTTTAGCAATTCTGAATTAAGAGAAATAATATTTTGGTTGGAATATATAGATTATAAATTCCAAATATTAGATTTAAGAAGAACTTGGAATAAAGATTATAAAAATAATAATCAAATTAGAGCATTAAGGGCAATACCATTATCAATGCTTCATAGTAATTTACCAGAAAATCCAGAAGATGTATTTTTATTGTTAAAAAAAAGTTTAGAAAAATTATATCGTAAGAAATCGGATTTAAATTTAAATTCACTGTTAATATTTAAAACTAAAAACGAAAGTTTTCGTTTCATTCATTCTTTTGAAAATTTTATTTTTATAGAGCTTCCAATATGTAAAATAGCATTTTTTTATTTTATAAAAGAAAGATTTGAAACAAATAAATTGGCTTATGAAAAAGCTACAAAGATTCTAAATGAAAATTATTAACTTTAATGGAAAAGTGGACTAAAAAAAGTCCACTTTTTTTATTAATAAGTAAGAGATAAAATTTGGGAGGAATAATGGAAGAAAGATTAACTGAGAATTTTATAGATGATTTAAGGAAAATATTAGCAACAGAAATAGAGTATAAAGTATGGATTAGAAAGAAGGTACAAAAGAAATCTCATAAAGAAATCTCCAAAGAATTGGAAATAACATTAGATTATTCAAAGCATTGTATTTCAAGGCTTAATAATAAGTTAAGAAAGAAATTAGTTATATTAAAAATGAGGGGTAGTTATTTTTTATAGAAATATTTTTAGAAAAGTGGACAGAAAAATGTCCATTTTTTTTATTACTTAATAGATAGAAAAAATATAAGGTGATTTAGATATGGCAAGAAGTAGAGAGCCTACCAAAGAGAATGCAAAAAAACTTTATGAGGAAGGTTTTGGGAGTCTATCTCAAATAGCAAAGGAATTAAAATTATCTCTTAATACGATAAAAACTTGGAAAGTAAGAGATAAAAAAGAGGGCAAAGACTGGTTGCAAAAAAGTGCAACCGAAAATGAAACCG
>NZ_JBOFKN010000185.1:0-12481 GCF_051657365.1 Paraclostridium sp. | reverse complement strand
ATTAGACTAGGGCTATTTGCACTCTAGTAGAGCGAGGAATCTAGTAGATTCATTATATTTAATGTGATATTTTTTCAAATATCTAGCCACCATCACTTCCAAAGATACTACCAAAAGGTAAGATATTATCTAGCTTTTGCGTAGTCAGTGTTGGCTGATTGTTAAACTTAATTAACCATCTGATTATATATTAACCATTCTTAAAAAGAATATACACTTGATTTAAATTTTTTTATATAAATTTAAATATATTAACTTATATTCCCAGATTAAAAATTATTACTTTTTTTAGATTTATTAGCATCTTTTAATTCAAAGTTTTCAATAAGTGATTTTAGCATTTGTGCTTGTCCACTTAATTCTTCACTAGCAGCTGCACTTTCTTCTGATGTCGCAGAGTTAGTTTGTACTACTTCTGAAATTTGTTCTACTCCTAGTGTAACTTGATTAATTGCACTAGCTTCTTCTTCAGATGCTCTAGCTATATTATCAACTAATGCAGTAGTTTTATTTGTTGTATTTATTATCTTTTGAAGTGATTGAGCTGTACTATCTACTATCTCAGTTCCTTTATTAACTACTTCTATTGAGTTTTCAATAAGCACTGCTGTATTTTTAGCAGCTTCTGCCGATTTAGCTGCAAGATTTCTTACTTCATCAGCAACAACTGCAAATCCTTTTCCAGCTTCTCCTGCACGTGCAGCTTCTACCGCAGCATTTAGTGCTAATATATTTGTTTGGAATGCTATATCATCTATTGTTTTTATAATTCTTCCTATTTCATTTGAAGCAAATGAGATTTCTTCCATTGCTTTAACCATTTGTTCCATTTGTTCATTTCCATCTTTAACTTGGCGACCTGCACTTAATGTTAAAGCATTAGCTTTTTTAGCATTTTCTGCTGTATCTTTAATTTTATCAGATATTTCTACAATAGTTGCAGATAATTCTTGTACTGAACTTGCTTGTTCAGTAGCACCTTGTGATAACATTTGTGATCCACTAGCTACTTGTTCTGATGCGGATTCAACTTCTTCAGAAGCTAAATTTATTTGTGACATTGTTTCACTTAAATCGTAAGTTATTTTATCTAGTGAATTTTCAATTTCTTTAAATATTCCTATGTATTCTACTTGAGGTTCTGTGTTGAAATTACCTGATGCTATTTCTCCTAAAACACGAGCTGTATCATTTATAATTTCCTTAGTTGCTCTACTCATTTTTCTCATGCTTTCTGCTAATGAACCTAATTCATCTTTTGATTCATAAATAATATCAATATCATAATCTCCAATAGCCATTTTTTCTGCAGCTTCTTCTATTTCTTCAATTGGATTTTTTAGCATTTTTGTGATATATGCACATATAGATAATCCCACTATTATAGTGAATAGACTAACTGTTACTGAGATAATAGTTGCTTTTTTTACTGTATTTTGTACTCCTTTGTTAAATTTAACTCCATCTTCTTCTGCATTTTCATTAAGAGTCTTAGAATATTCTATACACTTATTGTATATGCTACGATATACAGTATTCTCTCCTACCATTGATAGTGTTGCTTTGTAATCTCCTTTTTCTGCAAGTGCAAAAGCTTTGTCAAATTCTTGTCTTAACTTCTCTACTTCATTTTCAAGATTATCAAGATCTTTTTTGTCTGTATCAGAAGCATTTTTAATTAATTTAATACTCTTATTTATTTCATCAAAATCCTTTTCAAGTATTGGTTTATACTTAACGTGATCTTGTCTAAGTATAGTATAAGCAAGGTCTCTACCAACGGCAACTAAGCTTCTGCGAATGGTCATCGATTCAGTTGTTGATACATACGGTCCTGTAAATAGTTGTTGACTCAGGTTTTCTGCTTGCCTTAGTTTAGATATTGTGTAAAAACTTGTTCCTGCTGTAAGTATTAATACTATAGTAAAAGATATTATCAACTTTCTAGCAATTTTTAAATTTTTCATATTCATATGAATGTCTCCCTGTAATTTAATTTGTCATTTTGTTAAATAAAATAGCCTTTTTATTTATCCGTTTATGTACGGATGAAAATTTGTATACTTTATACAGAAGTTAAAATAATATTTTATTTATTAAGGGTTAAATATTTAGTATAATTGAAGTATATTTAAAAGAGGTGATACATATGAAGAAAGAGTTAAAAGTCGTTGCGGCTATTATAGAGAATGAGAATAATGAGATTTTATGTGCTTTGAGATCTCCTAGTATGGTTCTTCCTAATCAGTGGGAGTTTCCTGGTGGTAAGGTTGAGGAGAATGAGTCTTTGTTTGAGGCTGTTGTAAGAGAGATCAAGGAAGAGCTTGATTGTGATATAGAGGCTTTTGAGGTTTTTAATGATAATTGTTATGAGTATGATGAGTTTGTGGTTAATCTTGTGGCTATTAAGTGTGGTTTGGTGAATGGGCATCCTGTGGCTACGGAACATTCTAAGATTGTTTGGTTGAGAAGAGAGAATCTGGATTCTTTGAAATGGGCTCCTGCTGATATGGTTGCTGTGGAGAGTTTGATTAGAGAAGTGATGTAAATATTCGGGCTAGCTTAGTGCTCCTGGGTGAATATATAAGTTTCGCTCCCCGAAAGCTGGAAAGATGCTTTCAAAGGTCGCTGAAACTTATATATTCATCCAGGAGCGTTTTTGTTATCCATTATTTTTCAAATTAGCTGAGTGGTGATTTGAAAATTTACTCCTATGAGTTTTCATTCTCTAAATTTGAGTTTTTTCTGTTATATGTTATATATGCAATAATATTAAGTGTAATAGTAGCTATAAGAAGTACTGCTGAAACTTTTGCTACTGTGTCTGTTAGATCCATTAGTGCTGTCCAGTCTTGTATGTTTACTAGGTGATTCGCGTATAGTATTTGCATGCATAAAGAAGTTGAACATGCACTTATGCTAATTCCTGAGAGTATTCCTAGTCTCTTGGTGTCAGATTCGTCTTTCATCATAATTTTTATTATAGGAATTATTAGTGCTATTAATCCAAATAATAGACTTCCTTTGTTTAACCAGCCATAATCCATAATGATATTTCCCCCATTTAAGTTTTTAATTTTATTGTTACTTCTGATTATATTATATATTTTCTTTACTTATTTTCCAATTTTAAAAGATTATATTAAATAATTAAATATGATGAGATAATATCTTTTACCTATCTATACTTATCACACGCTTATCTAATTATCGGAATAAATTTTTACAATTAATTTTATGGGTCTAATTTTTATTTTTTGAACATTTTGCTACTAAATTATTTAATTAAAATATTTTCTCTTATATATTAAAAACTTTTAATTCTTCTAGTTTTTTTACTGCTTCTTTTCTATTTATTATATATTTTTTCTCAGCATTAATCTCAATTGCTTTGTCATAACACTTTATAGCTTCCTCATATTTTTTTGCTTTATATAATGTGTACCCTTTATTGTTTAAAGCTGAGTCATTTTGACTATCCTCTTTTAAAACTTTATCATAGTATTCTATAGCTAAATTATATTTTCTCTTTCTATCATATATATAAGCAATATAAAAATTAGCATTGCTATTATTTTCTTCTACATCTTTAACTTTCTTAAAGGATTCTAATGCCTTATCCCATTCTTTAAGTTGTACATAACATTCTCCTTTAAGTCCTAAAGCCCATACATCTTTATCATCAACCTCTGCTATATATTCATTTAGAGTATCTAAGCACAAGTTATATTTCTCATTATTAAATCTAGCTAATGCCTTTATGCGCAGTGCATATTCTTGATTATCTACTAGTGAAAGAACTTTATTTGCATAAGATATTGCTCCATTATAATTTCCTCTATCAAATTCTAAATCAGCTTTTATATTTAATCCTGCTATGCTTTTACTATCTCTTTCTAATACAATATCCGAAAGCTCTTTTGCTTTTTCTATCTTACCTTCTTCATAAGATTCCAACATAGCTTCTTCGATGCAATCTATATCCATATTTTTTATATCTTCATCAAACTTATCACCTTTAGCATAATTTTCCCATCTAGTAAGTAATTGAAGATTCTCTAGTACTGTTAATCCGCCTTTAGACATCGGTTTTATATGATCTATTTGGAAATACTTCTTAATTTTGCTTTTATAATTTCCACTTGCACTTTCATAGTATCCATCTTCATCTTTATATTTTGCGTATACTTTGTCACTTAGCTCTCTCCAATAAGCTTTATCTATTTCATAAATTTGATTCATAGATAACTTAGTGTAATCTATTTTATCAGGACTTACTTTTGGAGAATTTATTTCCTCCTTGTTTAGTTCATTATATACAGCTCTATTAACTTCATTTATAAAAATATGTTTATTACTATTAAAGTAAATTTTCCATCCAGATGATTCATCTTCCCATTTATTGTTTAGGTATTCATTTTGTTTTCTTGCTCCAAAGTCATTATCGACTATTTCTTTTGCTAATACTGATATATCATACTTTTCTCTTCCTTCAAAAGGAATAAATAAAGGTGTTTCTTCTGTTAAATCATAATATCTAAATATATCTTTTATATCACTTTCATTAAATCCTATATCTAAATCATAACCCTCAAACTCATCATTTAATATATGATTATACATTTTTTCTAGTTCTTCTTCAGTTGGAGCATCGCCTCTAACTTCAACATCGTATTTTCTAAATATTGAGTCCATGTTATTCATTAATTGCTCAAAAGCATCTTTAAGAGGTTCAAAAACTAGTACCTCACAAGTTTCTTCTGTATCATTTTCTTCATTGAATAGTGTAAAGTTATATGAACCTATAGGTACAATATCCATATAATTTGATGATGTGCTTATGACCTCTCCATTTAGAAGCTTTGCAAATTCTTCTATTAATTTTATTGGTATCAATGTTGTTTCTAGCTTGTCAGTTGTTTTTCTAGATTTGTCTTTGAATCCACCACTTATAATTATATTATTAGGACTTGCCCAATTTATTTTACCTTTCCAATCATCTATAAAACTTACTATGTATGCTTTATCTGTTCCTCCAGCACTTTCACCTCTTAATCCTCTTCCAATCATCTGGTTCATAAGTATAGCTGATGTTGTAGGTCTTGTTAAAAATACACTTTGTACACTTGGTATATCAGTTCCTTCTGTTAGTATATTTACATTTATTAGTACTTCTAGATTTCCATCTTTAAAGTCTTGTATTTTTTTTGTATTTTCTTCATTACTAATAACTACGCCTGAATGCATATCTCTTATTGAAGATACTACATAATCACTTTTTATTTTGTTTTCTTTAAATAATGCATTTAATACTAATGCGTGTTCTATATTTACTGCAAAAACTAAGCATTTCCCATATTCGTCTTTATTTTCTATGTATTTATTAATTATAAAGTTGTTTCTTTTTTTATTTAAAGCTATTTGTTTTGCTATATTATCTGGTAAATTTTGAGACATCTTTATGGCTCTTATATCAGATTTGCTTAATTCACTTTCTAACTCTACTTTTGTATCAAATTCTCTAAGAACTGGTGTTGATAAAATCCCTTTATTTATTAGTGTATTTAAGTCTACACTATAACATATATTATCTGAAAATATCTTTCCTAAAAGTCCTTCTTCTTTTTCATCACTTCTCATAGGTGTTGCTGTTAATCCTATTATTTTCAAGTCTTTTTTACATGTACTTTCTAATATTTCTATTATATTTCTATATGATTTTGCTACTGCATGATGCGCTTCATCTATAACTAAGCATATATTATCTTTATTTTCTTCTACCCATTTTTTCAAGTATTCTTTTCCATTATTTAAGCTATCTTTGCTAGCTACTATAAAGTCATCACTACTATCTATATTTACTGGTCTATCATGCACTCCTGATATTATTCTAAATCTAAAACTGTCTCTGTTAGGAAGTATGTCTTTGTATGCGGAATCTATAGCAGTTTTAATTGTTTGATTTAGTAGTTCATGTCTATGAGCTAGCCATAATACTTTTTTATTTTTATCTATAATTTGATTTAATGCCCAATACACACTAGTAAATGTTTTCCCTCCACCTGTAGGTATTACTAATAATGACTTATATATATCTTTTTTGCTGCCTTCATTAAGTTCTTTTATTGCTTCTTTTTGATGTATATATAAGCTTCTTGTACTATTTGATTGTTCTACGTTTATTGTTCCTGAGAATTGATTTTCTAGATTCATAACTTTGTGCTCCTTTATTATATCTCTTGTGTTTATTATCTATGTTATCCATATTATACCATATTTTTTATGTCATGATTTTTACTTCTGAGGTGTGTTTAATGACAAAGTCCTTGTTACTATATTGAAGCTACTGACTTATTAAAACTAATAAATCAGTAAGTTCAATATAAAGTTGTATAACTCTAAGACACAAAGTGACTTAGTTATTAATATATAATAAAGACTTTATAGTTATACACTAATATACCACAATTTACTCCTGAATATTTTATGAGAGTATCTACAAAGAATACCCTTAAAAGAAAACAATTCGTAAAGGGTCTTACTCAACTAGCAGAAAAAGGTGCTATTCAGGTTTATAGATAACCTAATGGTGGTATGGAAGAACTTATTATAGGGGTAGTTGGAGTTCTTCAGTTTGAAGTTTTAGAATATCGTCTAAAGCAGGAATATGGTGTGGAGATACTAATGAATCCACTATCTTACCGTTATGTACGTTGGATTGAAAATGATATGTCTAAATTTGGTAGGCTTTCAATGATAATGGATACATTGCTAGTCGAAGATGAAAATAGAAATTCAGTATTATTATTAGAAAATGAATGGACTATTAGACATCTACTTGAGAGAAATAAAGATTTAGTTTTAAGATAAACTTCTTTATAAAAAGTAAAGATTCATCCCCCTGCGTCTATTTTAAATATAAGGGGGATTTTTACTATTTTTTTAAGAAAGGGTTTTATGTTTATAGCGATCTGACAAAACTAAAATAAGCCTCATCTAAATTTTTATCATTAGAAATATATAAAACCATACCTTTTATGCTTCTAGTAAGTAAAACGCTATAAATATTTTCCATAATCAATTTAGGATTTTTATACTTCTTCAAATTTACGAATAGTATAAATTGTAACAAAATATATTTATAAATACATTTTTACTAATTCTTTAAATTCGATGCTAATTCCTACTTTATTTAAATCTCCTATCCTATAGTCGTATAATTTTTTTAATGTATCTTTAATATCTCTTCCATAATGTAAAAAATTATGACAATTACTACATAGTGATACTATATTCTCCTCAACATCTAAAGAAACTTCAAATAAATCAGAATACGCCATCGGAATAAGATGATGTGGCTCAGTATAATTAATATCTATATTCTTACGTATAAAAGTAAAATGAGTTTCATCTATTTCACATAAGTAATGGGCATGCGCTAATGCATTCATAGCTACTTTTCTATCTCGAGGATAAACTTTAACATTTCCTTGTATTTTAGGCTTTTTTCTTTCCTTTGTCTCATATTTATAATCATAAAAATCATTATTTTCTATATCTTTAATGTCATTATTCTCTTTATCTAAAATACTATCTTTGATATAGTATTCTTTTTTTAAAGAGTTCTTAATGTGTTTTATTTCCATTGATTTAATATAATCTAATAACTCTTGAGTTACCCTACTTGGCCCTTGTACAGACTTTAATCCATGCTGTTTAAGCGCTCTAAAGTTATACTGTTTATCTAAATATTTATTTATTAACTCTAACTCCATATACCTTCCATAATCTTTATATTTACTATCATCTAACACAAATTCTGAATCATCTATTCTTTCTGATGATTTTAAATTAACTTTTCTTACAGTACACTTATACTTAATTTCTTGAACAGGACTACTCACATATATATATACAACATCACCAATATTGATATTAGTACTTTGTTTCCATTCAAGCTTTTCAAGTTTATTAAATGCACCAACTACATCATAATCAGATGGATTACAACTTATTATCCACTCACTTTTACATTTTATATTTTCTGGTAACTCTCCATGTTTATAATTTTTTATTATTTTATCATAATAAGGTTGTAATATTTTAATTGCATCAATTATATTATCAATAGTATTTTCTTCTCCTATTTCACTAGGTTTCTCCATATTTTTCTGTATTCTTATTTTTTTAATTTTTTTATTTTGAACCAAATTCTTTGCATAGTTAATATCTTTTCCAAGGTTAAAATATTCATCACCATTCCCACTATAATAGAGTTTTTTATCAAATAAAGGCATTATCAATATTTGATTATGATTTTTAAAATCCTCTTCAGTAGCATTTTGATCCTTAATTTCTATTGCTACATAGAAATAAATTTCTTCTTTAAATTTTCTAATAGCTAAAGAAATACTAGAAGGACACTCCTCAAATCCTTTCTTTTTAAATTGAATCCATAAATAATTAGGTATAACCTCGCCCATATTTACCCAACTACTACATTTACACCTCGTAAAATCCGAAAGCTGACTAACTACTTTTTCTCCTAATTCACTAAAATTTTGTCTAGCTTTCATTCCTAGCATCTTTATTTTCATCATTTCATCCTGTTTATCTATAGGCTTTTTATAATGAAATCCTGAGTATAACATTAAATATTCTTCTATTAACTGCCATTGTTCCATCTATTCTCTCCCTTTTAATCTTTTATGAATTTATAACTATATTATTGCAGATTTTAAGTGGTTATTTAAATTTTTTATTCAAATATCTTTTCGTGGGTTTCAATGGTGGAGACGATTCTCAATAATCATATCCAGGATTTTATATTACATCATTCTGCACAATTTTTAACTTTTATATCTATTGCATTTTTGCTATCTACTATAGTTTTGATAGTTTATAGAAGGTAATACCGAATTATAATAGAATTATCAAATTTAATCATTTTTTATAACTTATCCATTTAAGTATACTCCTTAACTAATTAAATATTAAAAGGGTGTACATTAATTTGTTAAAGTACACCCTTTTATATTTTATATTCCCTTAAATGCAATCTATAAGATAAATAAGATACCTTAATTTCCTAATACGTTATTTACCTTATCTAAATCTGGGCAATTTTTATTTATGATGGCTATACTCTCTTTATAATTACTCAAGTTCTTGAAGTATCTCAGGTCTTAAATATGGCATTTGCCTATTTGTAAGGCCAGCCAAAATCATTTTTTCTTCATTATCTAGTTTAAATTTCTCATATGCTCCACTCTCTGCAACTGTTATTTTAAAATGTTTATCATCAATTTTAGTTACTTTTAAACTATCTATCCCAAGTCCATCTAATAACTCCCAAGTTACAACTTCTCTATTTTCAAGCCCTAATACAGCTTTTAGTATCCACTCTCCTAGATCACCTTGTGGATTAGTCTGCAAACTCTTTCCATTTGTTTGTTTTATTCTTCCACGTAATACCCTACCATCAGGCAATATCAAATCGAAATCATTTAGTTTACTATTCTTAACTTGAGTCTCATCAAGTGCATCTATTCCGAAGAAATTTGGAAATACATGATGTATCCATTTGCTAACTCTAACTTCAATTTCATATTCTGGTCGTGGAGTATTACTCCCTTTATTCTTAGGCTTCGAGTGTCTAATATTAACCCCTGAACAATCAGAAACAATTCTTCCTTCTTTTTTATCCTGATAAAGAGGTAAATATATTTCTTCATTTGCAATTTCTTTAGCTTTTCGTGGAATACTAATCATTTTTATTAACTCAAATGGGTTATCAAACTGTTCTATTGAAATCTGCTTTATTATTTCACCTTGCGAAGCATCAAACTCTTCAAATAATACACTCTTACTTTTGTAAAATTTATAATTACGTAATTTATCTTTGAAAGTATAAGTTTTTCCATCACTTTTTATTAGTTCTAAACTCTCAATATTTATCAAGTCATAATTAGTTTCTATAATATTCATAACATCATCATCACGAGTTATAAAGTGATATATATCTCTATCGGTATTGTATAAACGTTTATCTAGCATAATACGCTCATTCCTAAGCTCTGAAACTTTACAAATAACTTCTTCCGGTGTTCCATTTTTTATAATTGGCTCTATAACCGTTGGGGCTAACTTATTGAATTCAGCTACCTTTTGGTAAGTACGATCTTTAGTATGTATCCATGTTTTAAGTCCAATTCCTACCCTATCATTTTCCCAGTTGCCAAGTGCATCAAATGCACTATCTTTTCTTGTTAAATCTTCTACATCAAAAACTCGAGCAAAAAGTTGCTCATGATTTCTATAATACAAATATGGTTTACGTGCATTTGTTCCCTCTTGATTATCTTTAAATAATCCACTTAAAGCTCCAAATATTTTTAAAAACTCAATGTATTCATTTCTTTCTTTATCTTTAAATTTATTCCAAATAATATTTGCCATAATAACTCTTCCTCCTCTCCATTAATAGTTACATTTTACCATATATGACAATCATTTTTAAATTTATAACTTCAATTTAATTAGAATAAATATCAAGTATATATTTCTTATGCTACAAATATTAATATTACTTTCTATACTCAATTATAATTTAAATAATTTAAGTCAATTTGGTCAAACTAAAACTATAAAGAACATATGTTTTAATTAGTCAAGTAGTGTTTTTTTGTCGAATATGTGCTAAAATTAATCATTAAGATTTAATATGGAGGATCAATACTAATGAAAAAAAATTATAAAGTCGCGAGTATGTTTGCTGGTATTGGTGGAGTATGCTTAGGATTTAAAAACGAAGGCTGTGACCTTGTCTGGGCAAATGAAATAGATAAATATGCATGTGAAACTTACAGACATAACTTTAATGGTGCTCCTCATTTAGTTGAAGGTGATATACACGATATAACTAGACCTAAAAATGGAGAAACTGTTCATCAATGTATAAATAGAGTTTCTAGCTCTATACCTGACTTTGATATTCTTACAGCAGGTTTCCCTTGCCAAGCCTTCTCTATAGCTGGAGAAAGAAAAGGATTTGAAGATGAAAGAGGAAACTTATTCTTTGAAATATTAACGATTCTAAGCGCAAAAAAACCTAAAGCATTTTTGCTAGAAAATGTAAAAAATTTAAAAACTCATGATAATGGTAATACTTTTAAAGTTATAAAAGAAGAGTTAGAATCTCTAGGATATCATGTTAAAGCTCAAGTTCTTAACTCTATGACTCATGGTAATATACCTCAAAATAGAGAGCGTATTTTTATAGTTGGATTTGATAAAAAAGAATTAATAGAACATTTTGAGTTTCCAGAACCAGTAAAGCTTACTATGAAAATTTCTGATTTGATAGACCTTAATGAAAAGAAAGACGAAAAATATTATTATAATAAAACAAAATACTATGAAGATTTAAAAAATGAAATGACAAAACAAGATACTCTTTATCAAATAAGAAGAGGTCAATATATACGTGAGAATAAAAACAATGTATGCCCAACTCTTACCGCTAATATGGGGACTGGTGGACATAATGTTCCTCTTATTCTAGACAATTATGATATTAGAAAATTAACTCCTGAGGAATGTTTATTATTCCAAGGATTTAACGCTAAAAATACTAAACATCATCATTCTTTCCCTGAATATACATTAAGTGATAAGGGAAGTAAGAGACCTTACTCTAATGGTCAAAAATATAAGCAAGCAGGTAACTGTGTTACTGTAACTATCATTGAAAGAATTGCTAGAAATATAATTAATGCTTTAAATTCTGATATTTCTGCTACTGATGCTTCTGAATTAGTTGCTATTACCCAAGAATAAAAAGCTATCAATTTGATAGCTTTTTATATATGTTTCTCAATTATATATTTAGAATAAAGTTATGTCATTATAATCTTTCAAATTAATAATTTATTAAGTGGTAATACTAATTATGTCCTTGTTCTCTATTCCTTTTATTAAAACTATTTTTTAAGTATCTATTTATCAATAACTTTAAAAAAGTATATAATATATATTTTGAATAATCTCTAATTAGTCAATTCTTTAGCTTTTTTCAAATCGTTTTTTTCATCCTCATATTTACCTAGCTTTCTATATGAAATACTTCTATTTTTATAGTAAATTGCATCTTCTTCTGACTCTATTGCTCTACTATAATCTTCTATTGCTTTTTCATACTCTTCTTTATTATAATATGCATTCCCTCTATTATTATAGTATGTTGCATCTTCTTCTAACTCTATTGCTCTACTATAATCTTCTATTGCTTTTTCATACTCTTCTTTCCTATAATATGTATCTCCTCTATCATTATAGTACGTTGCATCTTCTTCTAACTCTATTGCTTTACTATAATCTTCTATTGCTTTTTCATATTCTTCTTTATTATAATATGTATCTCCTCTATTACTATAGTACGTTGCATCTTCTTCTAACTCTATTGCTCTACTATAATCTTCTA
>NZ_JBOFKN010000184.1:0-1789 GCF_051657365.1 Paraclostridium sp. | reverse complement strand
TTAAAAACAGATTAGGATATGTATTACATTTATCTAAAATATTTTGAGATATATTATATCCTTTCTCAGTAAAAATAGTTCCAATATTTCTAAAAGTTAATTCAGTTGTCCAGAGAATTAATTTATCAATAGGATTTTCATTTTCAGAAAACTCATAAGTATAGTATTTTCTGAAAAGTCTAGTCATAAATCTATCTGAATTTGAGTATAACATTGTTTTTATAAAAATATCTTTTTTCTCGTCTCCCGTTAAAGCTAAAACTTTATTGTATTTAAACTCAAACGTTTTAAAAAAACCAAGTTTTAGAAGATCTTCTAGCTCTCTAGGAAAAAACTCGCTAGAAACCATCTCGTCAGAAGTTAATCTACAAATTAAAGAAGTTGCAAAACTATGTATTCCATTTTTGAAGAATAAATTAGCATCTCCTCCGAAGTTTAAAATACTTCCCATTTCAGTTGTTTTTCTTTCAACATTCTCATTGGTATTACCTTGCCATAAAACTCTTTTAATTATATTTTTTTCAAAATACAAAGGCATATCTAAAATTGTGTATAAAAAATCATAGTAGGCATCTATAGTAATTATAGAATCTAAAAAACGATGTTCATCAAAATTGTCTTTTATCCACTTGATTTCTATATTAGCAATGAAGTTTTTTCCCTCTATAAACATATTTTTTCTGTTGCTTTGAAGGTTTAAAAATTGTGTAAACTGACTTTCGCCCATTTTGAAAACGCTTGACTCATCAAAACCATAACCTCTTATATATATATTTTCATTTAAATCCCCGATTAAAAAAAGTTCTCCTGAGTCTGGAATAAAGACTTTATTTATTCCTTTATTTAATTTTATAGTGCCATTATATTGAAAGTTACTTTGATCTTGAAAATAAGTGATTTCACAATTAGAACTAGAAATTAGTATTACATTTCTACTATTATTAATGAACATTCCTAAAGAGTTCAATTTCTCTGTTTTAGAAATTTTTAAAGTACTACAAAACTCATTAGTATCAACTGTATTTTTTAAAAGTTGTACATCTTTATATTTTATAGTATCCATCTTAGATAGGTATAAGTATTTAACTATTCCACTTACTTTGTATAGCTCTGGATAAATTTTGACATCGTTATGAACTTCGTCAATTATTTCTAAAGTTAAAAAGTCTGAAAGTATAAAATTGCCATTGATTTCATCAAAAAAAGTAAGCATATTCATCTCTTGACTTAAACTAAAATAAAAATTTATTTCATTCATTGTAACGAATCTTCCGTTACTTCCATGGATACGAATACAAAATTCATTTGCAAAAGTTGGACTAAATTCTGCAATTCTAAGTCCTTCACTAGTTTCCCAACTAGAAGATCTATATATAGAAACCCAATCTGCTGTAGAGATATTATTTTTATATAAAATTTCATAACTTTGGATAAGCCCCCAACCTCTTAGGTTGCTTGTGTAGAAGTCTATTTTTTCAATTACTCGATGAGTAGGTAGTTTAAAATAAATATCAGCATAAGAACCATTGGGGTAGCTTCCGTTTGAAGCGTAAACTGTTTCTAAATTTCTGTCTAATACTAAACTTACTTCGTTATTACCAAAATGAGATAACGTTGCTGCTGCTGTGATTGAGTCGTTAGGTATTCTATTATTCACATTTCACTCCTTTAAAATTTGTTAAACTATTATGAAATAATTTTACATTTATTATATTGTTAAGTCAATAGTAAAAAAAATATTTCAAATAAAAAAATATTTTTATATAAAAACTATATAGGTTGGAACTTT
>NZ_JBOFKN010000183.1:0-71553 GCF_051657365.1 Paraclostridium sp. | reverse complement strand
TCCACTCCAAAAATAAATCCTATAATTTGTAATCTATATAATTACTAAGTATATATCCTATTATAATATATTATAAATTTTTATTTTAGTTACTTAATTCGTGCTTAAAAGAAAAGAGATTATCATAAATAATATTACGATAATCTCTTTATTCAAATAACTACTTTATATAAAAAAGTTAACTTTATACGCCCATAGCCCTACATAATATATCTTTTACATCTTGATGAGTTGCTTTTATAGGATTCGTTAATCCACAAGCATCTTTAAGCGCATTATCTGCTAAAATATCAAAATCTTCTACTTTAACTCCTAATTCTCTAAGTCCTTTTGGTATATCTACATCTTCTGATAACTCTCTTATAGCAGTTATGCAAGCTTTTGATCCTTCTTCTTCATTCATATTAGCTGTATCTACACCCATAAATTTAGCTATGTCTTTTAACTTACCACTGCTTACTTTAGAGTTAAATACTTGTACTTCTGGAAGTAATATTGCATTACATACTCCATGAGGTAAATCATAGAATCCTCCAAGTTGATGAGCTATAGCATGAACATATCCAAGTGAAGCTGAGTTAAATGCCATTCCTGCTAAATACTCAGCATAAGCCATCATATCTCTAGCTTCCATGTTATTTCCATCTTCTACTGCATCTCTTAAATATTTACTTATAAGCTCTATAGCCTTTTGAGCACATGCATCAGTAACTGGTGTCGCAGCTGTTGATACATAAGCCTCTACAGCATGAGTTAATGCATCCATTCCTGTTGCAGCTGTTAAGGATTTAGGCATACTAACCATTAACTTTGGATCATTTACAGCAAGTATTGGTGTTACATTTTTATCAACTATAGCCATTTTAACATGTCTTTCTTCATCAGTTATTATTGAGAATACTGTCATTTCTGAAGCTGTTCCAGCTGTTGTATTTATTGATATTAAAGGAAGTTGTGGTTTTGAGGATTTATTTACTCCTTCATAGTCCTTTATGTTACCACCATTTGTAGCAACTAATGCAATTCCTTTAGCGCAGTCATGAGGAGAACCTCCTCCATATGATATAACAAAATCACAATCATTTTCTTTTAATATACTAACTCCATCCATCACATTATTAACTGTTGGATTTGGCTGAGACCCTGGATAAACCACATAATCTATATTATCTTTCTCTAAAAGATCTGTTACCCCTTTAAATTCTTCACTTTTAGAAGATCGTTTTCCACAAACTATTAAAGCTTTTTTAAGTCCCCTAGAAGTTATCTCCTCTACTATTTGATTAACACATCCTGGTCCCATTAAACTTATATTCGGCATAAAAAATGCATAACTCATATTATTTACCCCCTTGATTTCATGTATTTAAAACAAGTTGTTTGTTTTTTATTTAACACACTTTCATTATATACCATTTTTTTCTATATGTACATGGTATTTAATAAATTCACATTTATTTTTATTTGTTAAATAACAAAATAAAACTGATATTATAGATAAATAATTCTATAGTATCAGCTTTATACAATTTTTTATTAAAACTATTTTATTATCCTCCAATTTGATACATGTTTCTATTAGTATCACTCTTTTTATTTTCTAGTAAATTATGTTTTTCTGGCTTTGTATATATAAATTCTTTTAGTGTGCTCAAAAACTTTTCTGAATTTTTTAAATATGGTTTTATATCTATTTCTTCCTTGGAATGTAGACATAACTTTAAATTTCCATTAGATGTCATTCTTATTCTATTGCAGTTATTGCAAAACGAACAGCTCATAGGAGTAATAATTCCAACTCTCCCCTTTGAATTATCTATCTTATAATATGATGCAACACTCTTTTCGCTAAATGTTATAGGTTTTAAGCATTCTATTTGTGCTAAAGTTTCGTTTAAATTCACATACCCTTTTTTGAATATTTTAAGACCTTCTCCTATTGGCATCAACTCTATAAATCTAACGTCAATAAATTTATCTTTTGTAATATTTATAAAGTCATACAATTCATCATCATTTAAACCTTTTATTAAAACACAGTTAATTTTTACTTTTATACCTAATTTTATACATTTATCAATTGCCTCTAATACTTGGTTTAAATCTCCACCTCTAGTTATTTTTTTATATTTTTCTTCATTTAAAGAATCTATGCTTATATTGACTTTTTTTAACCCATTATGTTTTAATTTATTTATTTTATTGCTTAAACCTATAGCATTTGTAGTCATGCAGATATCATCTATTCTACATTCAACACGTGCATATTCTATAAGCTTATCTAAATTTTCATATAAAAGTGGTTCTCCACCTGTAAATCTTACTTTTTTTATTCCTGCATTCGAAAAAACTTTTAGTATAGTTTTATAATCCTCAAAGCTTAATTCATTATTTATATTGTCAGTTTGTATATCTTGTGGCATGCAGTAAATACATCTTAAATTACACTTGTCAGTTAAAGAAATTCTTAAATAATCAATTTCTCTATTATGCTTGTCTATCATTTGCACACTCCACAGCTTCGCCTTTTAATATTTCTATGCCATGTCCAATTACATCTATAATAAATTCTATGCTTTCTATAGCCCCCTTAGGACTGCCTGGTAAATTTATTATTACTGTATTTTTTCTTATTCCACTGACCCCTCGACTTAATATAGCTCTTTTAACTATTTCTGAAGATTTCATTCTTATATATTCACTAATACCTGGTATTTCTCTTTCAATTATTTCCTTTGTAGCTTCTGGCGTTATATCTCTTTTAGAAAAACCAGTTCCTCCATTTGTTAATATTAAATCTATATTATTTAAATCACAAAGTTTTATAATTTCTTCTTTTAGCATTGTTTTGTCATCTGGAATCATGTTATAGTATTTTACTTCATAATCTTTTTCATTGTTTATAAAAGCAGTAAGCTTTTTACCTGTTATATCTTCTCTTTGTCCATTAGACCCTTTATCACTTAAAGTTATTATAGCAACATTAAACATATATTCACCTCTTATATTGCATTTTATATATTTTCAATTTTATCATATATTAAGCTAAAAAACATTCGTATATATAATTTTTACAACTATATATATGAATGTTTGATTTTCTAAGATTATTTAGTTAATATTATTTTTTTACTAGTGGCATCTAACTTGCAAGTTATCCCTAATGGCATGCTAATCATTGGTTTACAATGTCCTGATTGTAAATTACATACACATGGTTTATTATATTTTTCAATTTTGTCTAAAAATAAATCATATAACTCATAGTCTTCTTCTCTTTCTTTTTTGCAATCCTCAAAATCTCCAAATATAATTCCACTGCAATCTTCAAATTTACCTGCTAATTCCAATTGAGTTAACATCCTATCTACCCTATACATAGTTTCCCCTATTTCTTCTATAAATAATATTTTATTTTTCACATCTATTTCATACTTACTTCCTATAGTGCTAGTTATTAAAGATAAATTTCCACCTATTATAATTCCCTCAGATATTCCATCTACCAAAGTATATAACTCTTCATTTTCAGGATTTTCTATAACTAAATTATCTTCCATTTCTATCATATCCATAAATGATTTATAAGTAAATTCATCCCAATTAGGTGATGTCGATGCCATTGTTCCGTGATATGTTACCAAATTGCAATGTTGATTAAAAACTATATGAAGTGATGTTATATCTGAATAACCTATAAAAACTTTTGGATTATTTTTTATAATATCATAATTTATTTTATCCAGTATCCTAGGAGTTCCATACCCACCTCTAAGACATAATATAGCATCTACTTCTTTATCATTAAACATCAATTCAATATCTTTTACCCTTTCTTCGTCTGCTCCAGCTAAGTACCCCTTATAACTTAAATAACAAGTTTTTCCCATTTTAACTTGATATCCAAAGTTTTCTATAGTTTTTTTTACATTGTTTAATTCCTCATTTAATAAATGTTTACTTTTTGGTTTGTACGGACTAGATGGTGCTATTATTCCTATAGTATCTCCTTTTTTTAACATTTTTGGATATATCATTTTAATCTCCCCTTAATATATAATTTAAACTTTTTATTACTCTGTTATCTTTTTTATATACTCTATCTACACGTCTCGAAATCAAACTAATTATCTCATTTCTATTTGTATCACATAAATTAGCAACTTCTAAGAGGTTAGGTCCATTTTGACCATATAAAATAACATCTTTATCATAATCACCTTTATCTAAATTGCTTAAATCTATTATCATTTGGTCCATACATATTTTCCCTACTATATTACATATTTTTTTATTTACCATAACATAGCCTTTATTTGATAAATGTCTTGGTATCCCATCTGCATAACCACAGGGTACAACCCCTATGTGCATATCTTTGCATGCTATATAAGAGTAATCATAGCTTATGCCTTCTCCTTTTAATACTTTTTTAACTTGAATAATCTTAGATTTAAAAGTTATAGCTTCTCTTAAGTTCAAATTTGATTTTCGACTATTATATCCATATATGCTTGCTCCTACTCTAACCATATCCATATGAAAGTCTTTATATGCTACCATACCTATACTGTCGCAAATATGCTTTATCGGTATGTATTTATAATTTAAAATTTCATCTGCAATAGTTTTAAACTTTTCAAACTGTTTATAGTCTTCATCTTTATTTGTAAGTGCTAAGTGAGAAAATATGCCTTCTACAAATATATATTTTAATTCTAGTATATGTTTTAATTCCTTTATTGTATTTTCCTCTACTTTAAATCCTAATCTGTTAAATCCAGTATCTATTTTAATATGAACCATACATTTCATTTTTAGTTGTTTGCAAATTTCATTTATTTGATTTGCTTGGTTTGTTGAAAATACAGTAATAGTTATATTATTTTTTATAGCCAATTCAAAGTAAGTTTCGGATATATATCCCATAACTAAAATCGGTAAACTTATGTTGTTATATCTTAGTTCTAAAGCTTCACTTAAGCTTGCTACACATATATAATTAACTAAATCAGTATCAATATGCTTGCATATTTCAACTGCTCCATGCCCATATCCATTAGCCTTTACTACTATAGCTAATTTAATATCATTGGATATATAACCTTTTATTTTCTCTATATTATAGTTTATATTATCTAAATTAACTTCTACGTAAGTTTGCCTTGATAGATTCATAATTTACATCCTCCAATTCTTTTTTAACATATTAAAATCATATTTCTTTATAATAACTATGTATAATTTTTAGATACAATAACTATATCTATTATATAGAGTTATAAATTATTATTAGTTTTTATTATTAGTTTTTAATTTTAATTAAATTGGAGGTAAATAATGAAAGTATATATAAGTGCTGATATAGAAGGAACATGTGGCATCGTAAATTGGGAAGAAACCAATCTTAATTCTCCTAGTGGTGAATATCATAAGTTGCAAATGACTAAAGAAGTAAGCTCAGCTTGTGTTGGAGTAAATGAACATGATTGTAATTATATATTAGTCAAAGATGCTCATGGAAGTGCTCGAAGTATAAACCAATCAATACTGCCTCAAAATGCTAGAATTCTTAGAGGTTGGACTAATGACCCACATATTATGATGGCAGGTATAGACAAAAGTTTTGATGCTACGGTTTTTATAGGTTATCATAGTGGAGGTAGTCAAAATGGAAATCCCCTTTCCCATACTATGAATAGCTCAAAATATGATTATGTAAAAATAAATGAAGAAATAGCTACTGAATTTATGTTAAATGCTTATACTAGTGCTTATTACAATGTTCCCGTAGCTTTTTTAAGCGGAGATGAGATGCTTTGCGAAAATGCAAAGAAATTAAATCCAAATATAATAACAGTAGCTGTATGTAAAGGAATTGGAGATGCCTCTATATCAATACACCCAGATGTTGCACTTAAAAGTATAGAAGAAGGTGTGAGTGAAGCTTTAAATGGAGATTTATCTAGACACATTATAAAACTACCACAAGAATTTAACATAGAGATAAAGTTTAAAAACCACAAAGATGCCTATAAAGCTTCTTTTTATCCTAATGTTAAGCTTATAAATTCTCAAACTATTATTTTTAAAACTAACGATTACTATGAATTTTTAAGAATGTTTTTATTTATATAAATTTAAACTTGTTAAGGATAATTATAAAAATATAATTATCCTTAACAAGTTTTTTGACTAATATCTTCAATTAGCTTATTTATTGATTGTTTATCTGTTAAGTTCACTTTTTCTTCAAACCCCTTTAGTACAGTTAAATCATCTTGAGTAAAATTTGCCCTGCCTTTGTTTTCTATTGTTTTTTTGAGTGCCTTCATCATAATTTTATCAAGAAAATTTAAAGTTTTATATTCATATTCTCCTTTAAAATTATATATTTTAATATTTTCTAAACTCATTTTATTTAAGTTTTGTTTTATTATTATCTCTCTTTTATCTTCGTTTATAGACTCCATACCTACAGAAAATAAAAACAGTTTTTTATCTTTAATTTTGTCATAATTATCTTTTATAAAATTAATCCCACTTATTTTACCTCTGTATAGGCCTCCTCCAAATACTATCATATCATATTCTAATAAATGCTTTGGTCTTATATCTGTAACTTCATATAAGTCAGCATTTAATTTTAAAGCTATCCATCCTGCATATTTTTTAGTGCTTCCATATTTTGTTTTATAAATAACTGCAGTCTTTTTGCTCATTCCAAACACCTCATCTGTAGTTTATTTTCCACCTTATATATTCTATATGACTTACTTCTCTGTTTTCCTTTATTTAAGTTGTCTTTTCATAAATTTTTCTAGAGATATCATAATTAGCATACCTAAAGCTGATACTAGTGCAACTACTATCCACCCGATAAGTATGCTATAAATTTCTATTATATCTCCCATAATCATAGGTCCTATAGCAAACCCCCACCCTGAAATTAGAGGAAGTATTGAGCTTACCCTACCTCTGTGGGATGCGGGTGTGTTATTAGCTATAAATGTACCTTGATTTATAGTTATTAATATTTCTCCAATTGTCATTATAAATATTGCTATAAAAAATAATATAGGCAAATTTATAAATCCAAACATTCCAAATGATATTGTATAAAAAACCCCACCTATAGCCATAGTTTTTAATATACTAGTTTTTTTCGTCATAGTTGTTAAAATTGGAGTAAGTAGTATTACAACTGCTCCATTTAAACCTCCTAATACTCCATATAGCTTTGCTCCACTTTCACTAAATATATGTTCTAACTGTATAGGTAATGCAAACCCCCATTGAGAATATGAGAAATAATACATTAAAATCCCTATTGAAAAAAATATTAATATAGGTCTTTTTATAAGAACTTTAAATACAGAACCTTCTACTTCTTTTTCTAAATTACTTATTGATTCAAGTTCTTCATCTATACATTCTTCTCTTGAACCTTCCTTTATAAATAATATGATTAAAATTAATGCTACTAAAGTTGTGATCCCATCTCCTATAAATATTAATGGTAAATAATTTTCATATAAAAGACCACCTATTATAGGTCCTATACAAAAGCCAATATTGCTTCCCATATATAAAAGTGAATATGATGCTTTTCTATTTTTAGGAGTTGTTATATCTGCATTTAAAGCTTCAAATGCAGGAGATGACATCGAGTAAAAACAAGATGATACTATCATTACTTTAGCCATAGTTGTAGATGGTTCCATAAATCCGCAATATATTAGCGTTATAGCACCTAGCAACTGAAATACAATTATTACCTTGCGCCTGCCAATATTATCTGCAAGCTTACCTCCAATCATCATCGCCGGAGCTTGAAATATTGATAGTGTTGTTAGAAACATCCCTGCTTCCCCAACTGATAGCCCTATCTTTTGTGTTAATATAAGAGCCATAAGTGGATGTACAAATGCTCCTAAACTATTTACTATTCTACCTATAAACAGTATATATACTTCTTTCGATAGCCCCTTGTATGTACCGAAAATATTTTTAAAATCCATAATATCCCCCCCTAATATTAATTTCTAAATATATAACTATTAATTTTATAGCTTTTTTATTACAAAAAAGAGATTCTCTTAATTTTTATTTAAGACAATCTCTTTAAAGTATTATTTAGAGTATTTAATTACTATCTCTTTCATCTTATCCATATTTCTTTCCATATCTTTAACTAGTTTAAACTGATTTCTAGCTCTATCTAGATTATGAGTTTCTTTGTGTATCTTAAAATATATATCACCATCTATATAATCCATTAAAAACCTCATTCCGCACTCAAACGTCATAAGTTTAGCTCCAAATGGAAGATATTCTATTTCTAAAATATCCAATGAATTTTTAGTTTCTTGTAAAAACCCTTTAACAAAGTTTTCATATAAATTCATATCAAATTTAACTTTGCTCAACTCTGTTTCATCTTCTAATGCGGTTGTAGCTCCTGAACGTATAGAATCTCCAAAATCATATGCTATTAATCCAGGCATTACTGTATCTAGATCAATTACAGCTATTGCTTCATCACTTTTTTCATCTATCATTATATTATTAAATTTAGTATCATTGTGAGTAACTCTTAAAGGCATCTTACCTTCTTCTATCATATTGACTAAAATATCACAGTCCTTAGCTCTATCAATCACAAAATCTATATCATCTTTAATACCTTCTACTCTTTTTAAAGGGTCTGCTTTTACAGATTCTAAAAACATATCATATCTTTTTTTAGTATGATGGAAATCCTTTATAGTTTCATATAGTTTATCAACTTCAAAATCTGATAATTGTTTTTGGAACTTCCCTAGGGCTTTACCACATTTATACATATGAATAGGCTCTTCAACCACTTGATAAGTTTTTGCATCAGTTATATATATAAAAGCTCTAAAATAATCATTTTCATCAGTTATATAAAAATTTTCATTGTTTATAGTCTTTATTATATTTAAAGTTTCTCTAAGTGGATTTCCACCTTCTTTTATAATTTTATTTTTTATATGCTCAGTTACATTTTCTATATTTGCCATAAGTTCTTGTGGATTTTTAAATATATTAGTATTTATTCTTTGTAATATATAACTAACTTTAGATTTATCTTCTTTTTCAAATATTAGTACAAATGTATCATTTATATGTCCACATACATGACTTTTAGCTTCTATAAATTCACCTTCAAAATTAAATTTTTTAACTATATCATCAAAATTATATTTTTTATCCATTTTACCCCTCCCACAGCTTATCTGGGTATACATTTCCCATTAGCCTATTTATATTTTTACATACATTTTCTTTATCTTCTTTGTATGTAACCCCATACCACTGCTCTCTAGATACTAAAACTTTGACATTAGCTTTTTTATCTTTCACCATTTTGTCTACAACTGATGGTATATAAAATTCTGATTTTAATATATTTTCTTTGCTTTTGTTTAAAAACTCAACAAAATCATTTTCTAGTTCTTTAAATATAGTTTGTCTAAATCCCCATATATTCATAGACACTATACTACCTTCTTTTATATCTATCCACCTATTGTTATCTTCCATATACTTAGTGCTATCTTTAAACTTTTTAATAGAAGTTCTTTCTGTTATAGATACTAAGTTATCATTATCATCTACTTTACAGATTCCTCTTGCTACAGTTCCATTTTCAGTTAGTGTATTCTCAAGTACAAAACCTGCCATAGCATAACTGTATTGGTTTTTGTTATTTGATAAATAATCATACATTAATTTATAAGTACTTTGTCCATAAAAATCATCTGCATTTATAACTGCAAACGGTCCATCTATAATCTCTTTACAACAATAAATAGCATGTCCTGTGCCCCAAGGCTTAATTCTTTCCTTAGGTATATCAAAGTTTTTAGGTACTCCAAAGTTAATATTTTGAGATACATATTTAGTTTCTACTATATGTTCTATTTTTTTTCCTACTTTATCTCTAAATGTATCTTTCATTTCTTCTTTTATTACAAATACAACTTTAGAAAATCCAGCTTTTATTGCATCGTATATTGAATATTCTATTATAATTTCTCCATTTGGACCTATAGGATCTATTTGTTTTAATCCCCCGTATCTACTACCCATTCCTGCAGCCATAACCACTAATGCGGGTTTTGTCATAATATTTCCCCCTTCTGTAAAAACGTTGTCTTCCCTTTAGATATTATATTATATTCACTCGAAATAATCTATAATATTATATTAATATAATTCAATTTATGTTACCCCTTAAAAATTTCATATTATTAACTTCGAAATAATCTTAAAAATCTAAAAACAAAAATAGTTATATTTAAATATTCAATTTAAATATAACTATTTTTATTTTTGGGTTTATTCAACTTCCTTAAGTTCAAAGTTTTCTTCTTTTTTGAATAAAAATTGCAACTTTGTTTCAGCACAAATAATTGCTGTAAATATCAATGTACTACCTATAATCATTTTTAAAGTTATTATTTCTTTAGCTATTATAACTGCAAAAAGCATTCCAAATATAGCTTCTGTTGATAATAATAAAGCTGTTTTTGTTCCATCAACTTTCGTTTGACATATAGTTTGCCCAAGAAAGCATAAAGTTGTGTTAAATACACCTAAAAATAATATAGATGATATTGTTGAAGTATTTATAGGTGTATTAACTTCTCCTGCTAATATTTGTAATACTAATGACAATAAAAAAGCAGTTATCATCTGTACACAGGTAAGAACTACTGGATCATGTTTTTTTGTAAGTTCACTAGTGCAAAATATATGCATAGCAAAACCTATAGCACAAATTAAAGTTAAACTATCACCAAAGCTTATAGAAAAGTTAGACTCTAGCGATATAACTCCTATTCCTATAAGTGCTATAAAACTGCTTATAATTCCTATTTTATCTACTTTTCTCTTATATAAAATATATCCTACAAAAGGCACCATAACAACATTAGCCGCAGTTAAAAAAGCACTCTTTGAGGATGTAGTGTATTTAAGTCCAAATGTTTGAAAAGAAAATGCTACAAATAAAAAAATGCCTAATATAACACCTGCTATGACATCTTTTTTATTCATATTTTTTACTTTTTTAAAAAATATGGTACTTATTAAAAATGCTCCTATAAAAAATCTACCAGTCATCAATTGAAATGGTGTAAGCCCATTTTCTAATCCTAGTTGAGTTGCTACAAATCCACTTCCCCAAATTAATGATACAAAAATCAATCCAAGTTCTCCACTATATTTTTTTATAATAATCACCCCTTTTTTTCTACCCACTCATATTATATTCTTTATTTTATGTTTTTTCTACAACTATAAATAATGTTCCTGCATAAATTTTCAAAATAGTTAAAATTTTTCTTCTTTTGTATATTATAATATTGATTATTTATATTTTAGATATATGCAATATTTTAGAAATTACGAAACATTCTACGAAATATAAAAAGTATTTACAAGCTTTTTCACTGGTGGTACTATTTATTTATTAAATTAAATCTAAATATTTTAGGGAGATGCTAACTATGAAATTTAAAGAAGAAATAAAACATATAGAAGATGAATTAAAAAAAGATGTTGAAGGATTAAAATATGAACACGAAAGCAAAAAAGAATATAAACATGAAGAACATGAAGAGCATAAATTAGCTAAAGAATTAGAGCACCAAATGAAAGAACAAGACAAAGAACTAGAAAAAGAATGTAAAAAAGAAGCAAAAACTATAGATAAAGAAATAAAAAAAGAAGAACATGAAGAGCATAAATTCACTAAAGAATTAGAGCATCAAATGAAAAAAGAAGATAAAGAATTAGAAAGAGAAGATAAAAAAGAAGCAAAAACTATAGATAAAGAAATAAAAAAAGAAAATCATGAAGATCACAAATTCTCTAAAGAATTACAACATCAAATGAAAAAAGAAGATAAAGAATTAGAAAAAGAAGAACGTAAAATAATAAAAGAAGAAGATAAAGATATAAAAAAAATAAATAAAGAAATTAAAAAAGAGTTAAAAGATTTAAATAAATAGTAAAAGTCGCGTATCTTAAATTTATAGATACGCGTTTTTTGTTTTACCTAATGGGCTCTATATAAACTAGCATAGCAAATCTTTAAAATAGACTATTTTTATAGTCTATTTTTATTTATAAACTTGTATATATATTAATATTAAACTTTTTATAGTCTACATTACAAAGGAGGATTTCTATGAACTTAACATTTATATTGATGACTTCACTGGCTTTATCTATGGATGCATTTACAGTATCTTTGTCTAAAGGTATGAACTTTAAAAAAATTGATTTTAAAATAGCTATTAAAATTAGTTTAGCTTTTGGATTATTTCAAGGATTAATGCCTCTTATTGGTTGGAGCTTAGGTATTGGATTTGCTGAATATATTAAATCTATAGATCATTTTATAGCACTGATTCTTTTATGTTTTTTAGGTTTTCAAATGATTTTTTCTAAAGAAGATAAATCTATTTCTTCTAAACTTACTAACTGGGATATTTTAGTGTTGGCTGTAGCCACTAGCATAGATGCCTTAGCTGTTGGTGTTAGCTTTGCATTTTTAAACATACCTATAATACCAATAGTTACTTGTATTGGCGTTATAACTTTTTTAATTTGTTTTATAGGGGTTTTAATAGGCCATAAAATAGGTAGTTTTCTAGGTGAGCTTGCAAAATTTATAGGTGGGATTATTCTTATTTTAATAGGCTTTAACATATTTAATAGTCATACTGGTTTTATAAATTATTTTTTCTAATACATAACAAAAGGAGCTGTCTCAAAATAGGTCAATATATATTTTGAGACAGTTCCTTTTATTTGATATTCTCTTCATTTAAACTATTTATATTATCATAATAAATTCCCTTTTTACTCATCAACTCTTCATGGTTTCCACTTTCTATTAAACTACCTTTATCTATGACCATTATATTGTCGCAATTTTTTATAGTGCTTAATCTATGAGCTATTATTATACTAGTTCTATCTTTTAGTATATTATTTATAGCATCTTGAATTTTTCTTTCTGTATTTGTGTCTATACTGCTTGTAGCTTCATCAAAAATTAATATTGGTGCATTTTTTAAAACTGCTCTAGCTATACTAAGTAGTTGTTTTTGACCTATACTTAAATTGTCTGCTCCTTCTTGTATATATGTATTGTACTTATCCTTTAAGTTCATTATAAATCCATGAGCATTAGCTATTTTACATGCCTCTATAACTTCTTCCATAGTTGCATCTAACTTAGAATATCTTATATTTTCTAGTATAGTCCCATTAAATAGATGTATATCTTGTAATACTATAGAAAAAATTTCTGAATAGCTATCTTTATCAAATTTTTTAATATCTTGATTATCTATAAGTATAGCTCCCTGTTCATAGTTATACAGTCTATTTATAAGGTTTATAATAGTAGTTTTTCCACTTCCTGTAGTACCTATTATAGCATTACTAGTTTTACTTTTTATATTAAAGCTTATATCTTTTAGTATATAATTATCTGTATTGTACTTAAACCATACATTTTTAAATTCTATATTGCCTTTCACATCACTTAAATTTAATACTTCGCCATTATTATAAATAGGAATATTTTCATCTAAAACTTCAAAAACTCTTTCACATCCAGCAATTGATATTTGAAAAGTATTAAACAAATTTGCAAGTTCGTTAAGTGGTCTTGTGAATTGTTTATTATAACTTAAAAAAGTAGCTATTGTACCTACTGTAATAATATTTTCTATTGATAAATATGCACCACATATAGTTATAAGTGTAAATGCAATATTGGTAATAACGTTCATCATTGGCATAAGCAAAGAACTATATACTTGGGCTTTCAAAGATGTGTCTAATAATCTATTGTTTATTTCATCAAATTTATATATAGATTCATTTTCATAATTAAAAGACTTAACTACATTTATATTTTTTATATTTTCTTCTATGTGAGTATTGAGTAACCCTAACTCTACTTGTTGATTTTTAAAGTAAAACTTACTTTTTCTTGTTATGAATTTGCTAATTAACATTACTAATGGCATAGTCATTATACTTATTATAGCCAGTACAGGACTTAATATAATCATCATAACTATAGTTCCTATTATAGTTATGGTAGAAGTTAAAATTTGCACGATAGAACTTGATATACCACTACTTATATTGTCTATATCATTAGTTATTCTACTCATCAAGTCTCCTTTATAGTGAGTATCAAAGTATGTTATAGATAAACTTTGTAGCTTTTCAAACACAGTAGTCCTTATATTTTTTATAACTCTTTGAGATATATTTATAACTATAAATTCTTTACATAAACTAATAATTGAACTTATTATATAAAGACTTACTAAAGCTATTATAGTTATGCTAAATAAGGAAAAATCAAATTTTTTTATATCTATTAAATCTATACCTTTACCTATTAAAAGTGGAACTACTATAGATATAGAACTATCTATTAAAACCATAAAAAGGATTAATATTAAAATCTTTTTTTCATTTTCAAAGTATTTTAATAATCTAATTATAGTTTTTTTCAAATTCTTAGGTTTTTTCTTAGGTGCAAATCTAGCTTCAATTTTATTTTTCATTTTAAATTTCACCTTCTTTTTGTAGTTAAATTGACATTTGTGATTTATATATTTCTTTATATATTTCTGAGTTTTTTATTAAATTTTCATGCTTATCAAAACCTACTATAGCTCCATTGTCAATTACCATTATTCTGTCCATATCTACAATTGAACTTATCTTTTGAGATATAACTATATATGTAGTGTCTTTTAAACTTTCTTTTATATTTATTTTAATTTTATTTTCCGTATTTATATCCATTGCACTAAAAGAATCATCTAACATCAAAATTTTCGGCTTTTTTATTAAAGCCCTAGCTATACATATTCTTTGTTTTTGCCCTCCTGATAAACTAGATCCACATTCTCCTAATACTTGATTATATCCTTTTTCAAGAGTATTAATAAATTCATCACATTCGCATATTTTACACACGCTTTTAACTTCCTCTAATGTAGCATTTTTATTTCCAACTTTTATATTCATAGCTACACTTTCATTAAATAAAATGCTTTTTTGAGGAACTAATCCTATATAAGCTCTTACGTTCTCACCTTTTAACTTTTGTAGATCTATATTGTCTATTTTAATTTTTCCACAATTGATTTTATAAAATTTAGAAATAAGATTTATTAAAGTGGTTTTTCCACTTCCTGTTGAGCCTATTATTCCTATATGTTCACCTTTTTTTATATTAAAACTTATATCCTTTAATGCGTATTCATTGTCATTATACGCAAAATTAACAGCTTCAAATTCTATATTACCTTCTAAATTTATGATTTGACTACAATTTGAATCTATATCATCTTTTAATTTAAAAACTTCTTTTATTCTATCACTAGAAGCTCTAGCTCTTATAAAAACATTAAAAATATGAGATATCATTAGTAATGATGTAAGTATTCTTCCAATATAGTTTATATAAGCTACTACTACCCCTACTTCTATTTCACCTTTTAAAAACAACATCGATCCCATATAAATTACGATAGCTATAGTTAAGTTAGTTATTAAAGTTATTGTAGGTCTAAATAAAGCACTTACTTTCATAGCTTTATTAGTTGAAGTAGCTAATACTTCATTAACTTTTTCAAATTTATTCTCCTCATAATCAAATCGATTAAACAACTTAACAATTCTTATATTACCTATATATTGACTTAAGTTGGAGTTTAAATCATCTAGTGATAACTGAACTCTTTTGAAAAAAGGAGTTCCTATTTTTAAATTTATAAATATAACTATAAATATTATAATTATCGCTATTAATAATACTATTGATAACTTGAAATTCATCTTCATAGCCAATATCAAACTACCTATACAAAGTATGGGGGCTTTTATTATTATTCTCATAAGTCCATTTACAAATTGCTGTATTTGACTGACATCATTTGTTATTCTTGTTATTAGTGATGCCTTACTTATCTTATCTATACTTTCAATAGAATAATAATTTATAAATTTAAATAAATCACCTCTTAAATCTCTTGCAAATCTTTGAGATACATTAGTAGATATGATACTTCTTGATATAGCAAATATTGCTCCTATACAAGTTATGCCTATCATTAACATCCCTTTTTGTATTAAATAGTTTATATCTTTATTTTTTATTCCTACATCTATAATTTGAGCTAATATTAATGGCTGTAATAAATCACATATAGCTTCGCAAGTTACTAGGATTACACCTATTATAAATAATTTAAAATATTTTCCTATATAATTTTTAAAATACATAAATATATCATCTCCTACTTATATTTATATGGTATTTGTGCTATATTTTATTATATCCATTTTTAAATTTTCATATAGAAAATAAGGTCTGCCTCATAAATATTGAGGCAGACCTTATTTTCTATGATTAGATATATAACATCCAATATATATCCCAAGTCCTAATGTAACAATTGTCGCAAAATTAATTTTGGTAAATAATATACCAGCTAATAATCCTATTGCCATACCGACAATAAGCGAATTATTTTTCATATACAACCCCCTTAATATATTTTATATTATAGAATATGTATATGTATTAACAAATTAACAATATATGTTCAAATTATAAAAAATATATTATTACTCCAACTAATATAGCTGGAATAGTAGTTATTATAGTTGCCCACATTGCTGACTTTTTATCCATTGCCAGTAATGGAAATAACGCATCTCCATCTTGAGATATACTATTTGCTACTAAAGCTGCAAATGGCAAACTCCCTTTTAAATAAAATGACATAAATACAATTTGAACACCACACCCTGGTACTATTCCTAATATAGCACCTGCAAATACACTAATAAGTCCCGCACCTAATATTAAGTTAACTAAAGCCTGTTCTCCTCCTGTAATAAATATTACAAGATCATAAAGTAAATAAGCTATAAAAATCCATACAATTACAAAAGATATTTCACTTACTGAATGTATAAGAGTTTCTTTTAAAGACATTAATTTATGTTCATTTTCTTCAAAACTTTCATTCTCTATAACTTTTTTAGTCATTATCATATAAATAAATGAACTTATTATACCTAATACAGCGATAGCCGTTTCAAATGAGTGCATAGCTTCTATAAATCCAAACTCTAATCCTGAATGAGCTAAAATCATAAATACAAATCCAATTAGTAATAAAGATAAATAAATCTTATACCCTACTCCATGAACTATATTATGAGCTATATGATAAAATTTATTATGACTTTTTATATCACAAGCTACAGAACTTTCTGATCTTAACCCAAACTCTTTCTTACTATTTTTTTCAATATTTTTACATCTATGTAAATTAAGTTTTTCTTCTAATTTAAAATAATCTACTAAATATCCTGTTAAAATTCCTACTATAAAACTTATAATTGTTACACTTATGTATGCTTTAAAGTCGCTTGCCATAATTAAAAAAGCACTATCACCCATACTAGCTATTAAACTAGCTATTATACTTCCAAATGTAACTTTATTACTTATAAACAAAGGCATTAATACAATGCTTCCACCACATCCTGGAAGCGCACCCAATAAAGCTCCTACTATTGGTTGTAATTTTTTATTTCTACTTATTATTTCTACAAAACTGCCGCTCGTTTTATAGTTTATGTATCCAAATAATAATATTGATATACTAACTAAAGAACCTACGTGTAGAAATGTTTCTTCAGCACTATTTATTAATATACTCATAAGCATTCCTCCCTTAAAATCTACATTTTAGATTATATCACCGTCTTTTTCATTTGTAAATGATTTTCTTTTTCATTTAGTGCAATCTATTACATATACTTTAATATTTGTCCGATTATTTTAATATTAATCAATTTTTTATAATTTATTCATAATGATTATTTTATGTTTAAATTAATGCTTTTGTTCCTTGTTTGTATTTAAAATAAAAAAATAAAATAGCTAGGCTATTTTATTTTTTGTTTTTTTGATCTATTATAGTTTTAGTAGTATCTACATCTTTAGCTATACATCTTTGTGTATTTAATCTTTCTCCGACTAACATAGTAGACATTAAAGTTTTTAATTCATCTACTAATTTATTAAACTCTTCTGTATTTTCTAAATTTTTCTCTTCATCTAATATAGTCTTTGTAGTATCTATATCTTTAGTTAAATCAACATCTGTATTTAATTTTTCTTCAGATACCATAGTACTTACTAGTCCTTTAGCCTCATTAGCTAATTTTTCAATTTCATCAATTCCTACATCTTCATTTTCTTTTTGATCTATTATAGTTTTAGTAGTATCTATATCTTTAGCTATACATCTTTGTGTATTTAATCTTTCACTTATTAATAACTCTTCGCCTATACCTTTTAAATCTTCTACTAATTTACTTAACTCTTTATGTAGTTTATTCATTTCACTTTGACTTAACTCTTTTTTAACTTCGTTTAAATCTTCTTTTTGGTCTATTATAGTTTTTGTAGTGTCTATATCTTTTGCTAAACATCTTTGAGAGTTCATTCTTTCACTAACTAGCATAGTATCCATAAGTCCTTTTAATTCTTCTTTGAATGATTTTAAAACATCATTTAATTTTTTCATATTTATCACCCCGTAATGTATTGTTATATTTTATATTTTACCCTATTTTACCATAATAAAACAATATTTTATTTTAAATTTTACGATATTTATTTATTGTCGATTATTGTTGCCTATTTTCAGTGAGTTTCTCCTGATTTCTCTTGATTTTATCTAATGATTCTAAAAATTCTTTAGAATACTCATTATTTATATATATTAAACAAGAAACTTCTTCATTTTTATTAGATACCTTAGTCGCAATTCTAACATGATCTTCTAATTGTCTTTTTTCATATTTATAAATCAGGTCTAATCTATTTACTTTTCCATCTATTAAAATATTATCACTTATTTCATCAATTTCTAAATCTATATTTTTTTTGGTTTCTCCTTTTACTATATTATTAAATTTACTGTATTTGTATGTATATCCCTTATAATCTAGCCTATTACATTCATTAATTTTATTTATTATGTATTCTGAGTCTTTTTCATTTTTAAATTCTTCTACATCATAAAAATAATATTTTGAAAAGTAATCTACTTTAAATTTTTTATTATTATACTTCATATTTATAACTTCCTCCAAAACATTAGTATATAAATAGTATTTCTTAAAGTATTTATTTTTATTTATGCAAATCTATTTTAGTGCTAGTTTTTCATTAAATATAAGTTAAAGTCATATAATTTTCAAGGAGGTGATATATTGTTAACGTTAAATTTAAATTTTCTATCGACTATTTCTCTTTGTATAATATTTTTTCTTATTGGTTATTTTCTAAAAATCAAAATACAAATTTTCAATAAATTTTGTATACCCGCTCCAGTAATAGGTGGATTACTTTTTACTTTTCTAACATTGTTTTTTAGACTCTCAAATACTATTAGCATAAATGTATTAAACAATATTACCCCATTTTTTATGAATATGTTTTTTACAATTTTAGGACTTAATGCTAGTTTCAAACTTGTGAAAAAAGGTGGCTCTTTACTATTTAAATATTGGATTCTTTGTGGTGGTCTAGCTCTTTGTCAAAATATAATATCTATAATAATGGCAAAAGTTACAAATGTACATCCGCTAATAGGACTTATGTGTGGAACTATATCTATGGAAGGTGGTCATGGTAATGCTGCTGCCTTTGGAAGCACTATTGAAAATATGGGAATAAATAATGCTATAACAATAGGCCTATCTGCAGCTACTTTAGGTATAGTTTTAGGTGGTATATTAGGAGCTCCGGTATCTAGGTATTTAATTTTAAAATATCAATTAAAACCATCTTTCAAAAATTTTATTCCTTCTAATTTTAAATCGAATTTAATTAATAAAACCTACTTAACTAGATTTTCTAAATCTCAAAATTATAATATTGTAATTTTTTTACAACAGATATTAGTGATATTTTTATGTATAAATTTAGGAGAATTGATTACAACCATTATATATATAAAAACTAGTATAGTGATTCCAAGTGTTGTTGGTTGTATGTTAATAGCTTGCTTATTTAGAAATTTAAATGATCATTTTAATATTTTAATATTTGAGTTTAAGCTTCTTGATTTCTTAAGTGAAATATCCCTTTCAATGTTTTTAATGCTCGCCCTTATGGGAATTAACTTATTAGATTTAGTACATATTGCAGGTCCTATGCTTATAATAATATTGGCTCAAGTTATATTTGTTTTAATTTATTCTATCGTTGTATGTTTTAAAGTTTTGGGTAAAAATTTCGATGCTGCAGTTATGGTAGCTGGTCTTATAGGTCATGGTCTTGGAAATACTCCAAATGCATTAGCTAATATGAATTCTATTACTCATAAATATGGTGCTTCAGAAAAAGCCTTATTAATAGTTCCTTTAGTAGGTGCTTTTTTACTTGATATATTTACACTTCCTTTAATAATACTTTTTATAAATATGTTTAAATAGAATATATATTATGTAACATAGGTTACAGACTTATTTTAAATCTTAATATATAATAAATTCATAATTAAAAAATTTAGGAGGATTTGATATGTCTTGTGGATGTGGAAATACAAATAAAAACGATGGAAGACAAGTTGTTGATTTAGTAAGAAGTAAGGATAAAGGAAATTTCCCATTGAGAACGCCTCATGAAATAATTTGTGTTGAATGTGGAAAAACTTTTACAATGAATACACATGTAGATAAGTGCCCTCATTGTAATATGACCTATGGAGTTACTCCTTGTAGTTCTATGAATAAAGAAAATATAAAAGCTGCCGGAATAAATTATTAGAAAAACTCCCTTATAATAGGGAGTTTTTAGTATTAATCTATATTATCTGCATCTAATTGATTCATAAACTTACTCATTTCCTCAACAGATGAATGTGCTTCATTATCATAGCTTAATCTAGTGCTATTAAATTCACTTACCTTTTCTTTTAATTCATCATCCTCTTGTATAGTCTTGTTATCCCCATACTCATTATTATATTCATCGTTATATTCTTCATTATAATTTTCCATATTGTACATATAATTATCATATTCTTCATTTTTTTTAGCTTTAGATTTTCTATATACCATAGTTGCTCCCACTGTAGCTCCTATACCTATAGCTGTAAGAGTTGTAACCTTGATAGCTTTATGTCTTTTTTTACTTTTGTTTATTTGATCTTTTTTATGTTTTGCTGATTTATACATTTTCTTTGCTAGCATATTTAAAACTCCTCTCATTCATTTTTAGTTATTGATATTAGTATTTGATATTCTCTAAAAAAAACACAATCAAATATTGCTATAATAGGAAGTTTTATGCTATACATAATTTCAATTTTAGTTTAGTATATTATTTAATAGTATTGTTATATAAAAAGGAGGTCTTAAATTGTTATTTTGTGAAAAAAAAGTTCCAAAATATTTGAACTTAGCAATGAATTTATTAATTGTATTTTATTCTATATCTTTTATATATTTTATTTTTTTCGGAGAAGTTTATCAAATAGCTCCTTGCTTTTGTTCTTTGCTCATCACTTTATTTATAAGATTAATTTCTAAGTATCTTATAAATGTATTTTCACCTATATTAATATTTGCTGTAGTTATATATACACTATTTGCATCTTACTTAGGTTCTAGCCTTGATTTTTATGGCCTAATTAATCATTATGATGATATAATGCATTCTTTATCTGGAGTTTTATCTACATTATTTGCATATGATTTGTTTATTATCTTAAATTCAAATATATCAAATATAACGTTAAATAGAAGATTAATTTTAATGTTTGTATTTTGCTTTAGTTTGGCTATAGGTGGTTTATGGGAGATTGCTGAATTTTCAATAGATAGTATACTTGGTACTAATATGCAAGTAGGAGGCCTTACTGATACTATGATAGATATGATAGATTCATTATTTGCCTCTATATTAACAATTTCTATTTATGAATTAGTAAAAAGAAATTATAATAAATAAAAACCTCACTTATAAGTGAGGTTTTTATTTATTATTCATCTTTGTCTTCAAATTTGACATCGCAATATCTATGATATAAATCAATATCATTGCACATTCCATTATAAGAACATGATTTCATTTGATTTATCAAACTCATATAAGAACTTAATATATCTTGTTGTTCAAAATTATCATTTATAAGTTCTCTATATGAGTTTATCCTATTGTTTTTTTCTTTTTTTCTAAACATTTTAAGCACCTTCTTCTTAGAAGATTTTAATTATTATATTTTCCTTCCGAAAAATTTTTTACAATGTCTACAAAACCAAGTATTTCCAAATCCGCATCTGTTCCATTTAATATTTGATTGTAATACCAATTTGCAAATTCTGGATTTGCTAAAGTTTCATTAAGCTTTAAAAAATCTAATTCACCTAAATTTTGTTCTTCCTTTTTTTCTGTCATCAGTATCATCTCCTTAAACATTATTATTATTACTGATAAACGCTTTACTTATTCATTTTGAGGGTCTTTACTTTATTGTATTCACTTTTTTTTAATTATTCACCTTTTTTAAAAAATAAAGACCTAAAATCTTAATAAGATTTTAGGTCTTTATTTACTTCATTAAAATTACTTCATCCAATTTTAAATTTACTTCTACAGTTGTATTGTCTTTTATATCATCATAAATGTATCCTATTACCTCTAGTTTTTTCGCATCATTAGGGTGAACAGAGTTTAACTTTATTTCTTGATATTTTTTAATAACTTCATAAGAATCTACATATGACACATTAGTATATTCATTATTTCCATTAAGTTCTGCAAGTTCTATAACTACACTGCCTATATCCTTATCCGATAAGTTTTTTATAGTTATTTGAGAGTTATATCCACCATCAACTTGATTAACTAATTTCGGCTCTGATATTGCTAATATATCATACTTTTTATTTTTCACTATTTTTTCTTTAATATCTGTTATATTAACTTTATGATTTAAAGTATCTACATTAACCCACTTATCTCCAGTGCCATATGTGTATGCTATTACATCTGCACTTTTTGCATATTTTTTGTGCGCAGATTGTATATATACACTTTCACCAGGTTTTAGCGTTATCTTAGATAGAGCATCTGTCTTAGCTAATGCATTATTATCTCTATCATATTCTCTGAATGTTAATTGTATATTTCTTATGTCAAAATTGCTTATATTTTTAACTTTTGTTTTTGTATCAATTAAATTATGTGAATCTTTAGTTTCATTTATGACTTCTGGTTTGCTGATTTCTAAAGCTTTTGCATTTTTGTCATTTATATCAACATTCAAAGTATTAGCAGTTGTATTTTCTTCTATTTTTTCATTATTACTATTTCCATTTGATGCACAACCTGAAATTATACCGACTGTAAGTATTAACATTATAGATATTATAGATGTCTTTTTCGCACTGTTGTTCATATATTAGCACCTCAGTTCTATATCTTTTTATTATATTATACTATATATGAGCTGAGTTAAATGTTTTTTTTTAATTTTTTCATATTTCTGTAATATTTGATCCAAATTTTTCACTATTTACTCTCCAACACCAAAGTCTGTATTATTATATAAAACTTCAATTTTTTTATTTCTATCTAAAAATGAATATTTTTCTTTAAACCAACTAACTAGTTCTTCGTCTCTTTTAATGTTTGAAGTGTTATTTATAAATACATTTATAGTTGCATGTTCAAAGTTATTTAAAACTATTTGTATATCTTTATCAATTATTTCTTTGCTTTGACCTTTTATTCCTACCATCATACAAGGAGAATCAAAGTAACATTTAAGTTCTTCAACCGTTTTAAATTTAGCATTTTTATTTAAAAAGTTATTTCTAAAATCATAATCAAAACTTTCTACACCTATTTTGAAAATTATTTCAATTTCAAAGAACTCTCTCATTTCATTTAGTCTATTTCTATAACACCAATGGCTTTCTAAAAATAGTTTTTCTATATTATTTTTTTGTATTGTTTCTTTTATCTTTTCTAGTGTTTTTTTAGGAAGTTCAAAACAGCTACCTGAATTTATAACTTCTAAAACTTTATATTTTCCAGTTACATTTTCTAAAACACTATAGTTTAATTTATTCATTTCTTCTTCATTATTATCATTGTCTAAGGTATAATCACAAAATGAACATTTCCCCCATACACAAGAAAAGCCTTTTAATAGCACTATTTCTCTTTGATTTTTATTTGTAACTTCACTATATCTATCCATTATTTTCTCCATCTATTTTAATTTTTGCTCATCTTTAATTTATATATAAAAGTAGAAGGTATTGCTACTACAGCACTGTTTACAAGAAGTACGGATATAAATTTATCTGTATAATCTGTTAGTGCTTGAGTTAAAAATACACTTACTACTTTGTTAATTCCAAATGATGATAACATTTGTACTATATAAGAAGACCCTGATGATGTTATTCCTCCAAATACAAAAGCTGCTATTATGGCACTTATTATAGATGTTGGAATAGAAAATGCAAATACTCCTATTGGCGTTTTTGATCCATTTAAAAATCCTTTTTTATACATTAATCCAGCTATTAATCCTGTAGATATTTGAACTGGCATAAAAAAGAATGAATATACATCGAAGGTCATTCCACTTACCATACTTCCACAAAGTCCTGTAATTATTGCATACTTAGGCCCTAATATACATGCAATAAATATAGTTCCTATTGAATCTAAGTATATAGGAAGTCTTAAGTTTAGTGCTATAAATGCACCAACTACATTTAGAGCTATTCCTAGGGCTATTAATGTTAATTCTTTAGTTGATATCTTCTTATACATACTAGATTATACCTCCTGTTATGTTAATTTTTTCAACATGTTCGTGGAATAATCTTTTTAAGAACATATACATAAACTCTTTTTCTTTAGTTTCTGTTAATACTATACTATTAGGCTTATTTTTATAGAAATTAAAAGAGTCTACTATAGATTGCCCCATAGCTACTCCATCTTCTACTACTTCTACATAGCTTTCAAAGCCACTGCATAGACTTCTATCAATAAAGTATGCCACTGCTAGTGGATCGTTTATTACACAACCTATAATGCCTTCTTGATTCCAGTGAAAATCAATGTAGAATCTAGTAATTTCTGTTATGTATTTTGCTAAGTCTTCATCTAGTCTGTTTATAAATTCTATTAAGTTTGGTGTTAGTACTATTTTTCTGGTTACATCTAAGCCTACCATATGAATTTTTTTAGGTAAGTTCTTGTAAACATAGTCCGCTGCATGAGGGTCTACCCAATAATTAAATTCAGAAACTGGAGAACAGTTCCCATGTATTCTAAAAGCACCACCCATAGATATAAATTCATCTAGGTTGTTAAAAGCTTCTTTGTCTTTCATTAGAGCTTTAGAAATATTAGTTAGTGGTCCTAGTGCTATTATAGATACGTCTTTGTTGTTTTTTAGAGTTTCTATAATGAAGTCTACTCCACCATATTTAATATTTTTGTTTGGTACTTTTTCGTAGAAGTTTTCTCCTACGCCATCTTCTCCATGAGTGTCTTGAGCTGTTACAAGTTCTCTTTTTAGAGGATTTTCTTCTCCCACATATACTTCTATGTGTTTTTTAGAAAATCTATGAATTGTATATAGAGCATTTTCAGCTCCTAGTTTAGCAGGTACGTTTCCACTACAAGTTGTTATGCCCAGTATTTCTAGCTCTGGTGAGTTTATTGCTAGTAATAGTGCTAATGAGTCGTCTATTCCTGGGTCACAATCGATTATTACTTTTCTTTTTTTCATAATAAATCTCCTCCTTAAAAGTTATTAAAAGGAGAACCTTACAACTTTTTATAAAAGTCATAGCTAAGGGTATATCTTATATACTGCCACTATATAAATACCTTAGTTTTTTATACTTGGAGGTTCTCGAACAAGTCCTAAATAGTTTTATACTATCTAGTATTTTCAATCATTTTATAATATAGCTTTTAAATATCGCCTAATTTTTGTGATTTATCCACAATCAAGCTGATAAATTTTATTGTACAATAAATAATCATTTACTTCAATATAAATAAATGTTACTTTTTTTATAAATTATATATATAAATTAAATTATATTTTACATATTAAATCAAATAAATTCATATCCATCTTAACAACTCGTAAAAAAGTACCCACCTTAATGAGTACTTTATATCTATAATTCATTTATACTTTCTAATTGGTTACCTACTAGCCCAGCTGCTACTGCTAATATAAATGGTGATATCACAAAACTACCTAATATTATTGTCATTTATAAATCCCCCTTGATTTGTTTTATTTGATAATCTTATTATATATCCAAATCATTAAAAGATCCTTACATCAACATTAAACATTCATTACATTTTTGATATGTAATTATTTCTATAAATGTATTTCAACTTTATTACTATTATTACAGTACTTACAATCATAAATCACTTCTACTATATTCTCATTTAAATATGTGACCCTTATGGCATTAATATTAATTCCATAAGGACTTCCTCCTCCTGTTTCCGCTTGCGCTACAATTATTCGTTCATATCCACATGCATAGCAACTGTGTTGTATAGTTTTTAAATCTTTCATATTAACAACTCCTTTCTATCATAAATGTATTCATACTATTAAACCCTAAATACATTTATTTACAATAAAATATTAAGCTTTTCAAAATAAAATAGCATAAGAATATAGTAAGATTAAGAGCTTACTATATTCTTATGCTATTTTATTTGAGGTTTGATCCATAATAATGTTTGATCTCCTAAATTTTTAATAAAATAATAATTTTCTAAGCATTTATTTATATCAGACTCACATTCTAAATTTAAAAAACACTCTAAATAAGATAAAGACATACTATAATAATTTAATGCATTCAATAGAGCTAAAGATATAGGATTTTTTTCTACATTTCCACTTTCTGTTTTATGATAATCTGATAATTCAATTCTAAGACTTTTCATTTGGCTTTTTGTAAATGATATATCTTTTAATAAACTTTTTTTATCATTTTTATCAAGTATAACTTTAAAATAATTATAACTTAATATGTATAACTGATCCCCTATTTTAGATAATTTAGTTATATACTTATCTTCCAAATTTACTTGTTGGATTAAGTTTTTTGTGCATATACATCATCTAATAGAATAACGTTACTACCTATAAAATAAATACTCAATATAAGCATGAATATTATTAATTTTTCATTCTTAACTCCTTAAGTTAAATTTTATTTACATATACATTTATTATTACTTTCATATAGCTTTATTATTCTCATCTAAATATGAAATTTCATAAGCAGTTAAATAAAAAATAGCATGAATTTAGTTTTCATCTAAAATCATGCTATTTTTTCATTTATATAAATTTTTTTTGATATATGAAAAAACTTGTTATTTTCCTGCTACTGATAAGCCTTCTACAATAACTGATGGTGCTCCTACGCTACTTATTGGAAACTTCAAATCATTTCCTATTTTAGTTATATTTTTTAATACATCAAAAAAATTACCGGCTATAGTTATTTGCTCAACTGGGTATGCTTTTTCTCCATCTTTTATATAAAATCCTTTAGCTGCTAATGAAAAATCTCCTGTTATAGAGTTTGCCCCAGAGTGAAGTCCTGCAAAATCTGTTACTATAAGACCTTCATTTATTTCTTCCATAAGATCTTTTAATCTAGCTTCTCCTTTGTCTATATAAAAGTTTGTAGGCTCTACACTTACTGGTGAAGAATAAGAAGCTTTAAATCCATTTCCTGTAGTTTTTACATTAGCCTTATGAGCTGTTTTTAAGTTATGTAGTAATGTATTTAAAGTCCCTCTACAAACTATTTCTTTTTTCAAAGTCGCAACACCTTCATCATCAAATGGTGCTGATGCTAAACCTTTATCTAATAAAGGATCATCTATTATAGAAACTACATCTGAAGCTATAAGTTCACCTTCTTTCCCTTTTAATAAAGATAGACCCCTTTGTGCAGCTTCTCCACTAAATACATCTGCAAAAGTTTCAAGTAATGAAGCCATAGCTTCGTTATTAATTATAGTTTTATAGCTTCCTGAAGAAACCGAACTTCCTCCTAATTTAGATAAAGCATCATCTACACCTTGCGCAGCTATTTCTTTAGTGTTTAATTCTTCTAGTGAATCTGCTATCATATATCCAATTCCATCTTGTTTTTCATCGTTATCTTCAACTATAGGTATAACATAAGCTAATAATAAGTTTCCTTTATTGCTTAAATCTAGTCCTTTAGTATTGTATATCCCATTTTTAGAAGAGCTATAAGATATTTTACATCCACTTAAATTAACAACTTTATCACTATATGCTTTAGCTTGTTTTTCTAAATCTAGTGCTATATCTATTAGTTCTTTAGCATCTATATTTTCTAATTTTTCTGAGTAAGTTTTTACTTGTTTATAATTTCCATCACCTTCATATATAAACTGTAAGTCATTACTCTCTACACATTTAGCGCCTTCTTTTGCATTTTTTATAAGCATATCTATAGCTTCATTATCAAGAATTTCAGTAAATGAATATCCCATCTTGCCATCTATCATACCTCTAAATGATAACCCAAAAGATTTATCTATATTGTACTTTTCAACTTCACCTTCATAAACTGTTATACTTATATCTTCACCATCTGTGTAATAAATCTCACAGTTTTCAAATCCTTCATTTAAAGCTTTTTCAAATAATACATTTTTAAATTCTTTAAACTCCATAATTATTCCTCCGATCTTCCACCTACAGTGATTTCTTTAACCCTTATCATAGGTTGCCCTACATTTGTTGGGATAGTTCCTGATGCTGATCCACACATACCTTGAGCTTGAGCTAAGTTGTCACCAACCATATCTATATTCATAAGTACATCACTTCCCTTACCTATTAAACTAGCTCCTCTTACTGGTTCTTGTATTTCACCATTTTTCACAATATAACCTTCTGCTACTGCAAAGTTAAATTCTCCTGTAACTGGATTTACAGATCCTCCACCCATTTTCTTAGCATAAAGACCGTTATCAATTGACTTTATGATGTCTTCTGATTTATCATCACCTGCTTGAATGTATGTATTTGTCATTCTTGATGTTGGAGCATATTTATAACTTTGTCTACGAGAACTTCCCGTTGGCTCCATGTTCATTCTTCTACCATTTAACTTATCTATCATATATGATTTTAATATTCCATTTTCTATTAAAATATTTCTCTTTGTAAAGTTTCCTTCATCATCTATATTACTAGATCCCCAATGATTAGCTAAGGTTCCATCATCTATTGCTGTAACCTTTGTTGAAGCTATTTGTTCTTCTAATTTCCCAGAAAATACTGAGTTTCCTTTAGCTACTGATGTAGCTTCTAGTGAGTGACCACACGCTTCGTGGAAGATTACTCCTCCAAATCCATTATCTATTGCAACTGTCATTTTTCCAGCTGGACAATTTCTTGCATATAGCATTGTATGTGCTGTTCTTGATGCTTCTTTTCCATAGTAAGCTGGATCTATTTCTTCAAAAGTTTCAAATCCCTTAGCTCTTCCTGGTCCTTCAAATCCTGTCTGATTTTCATTTCCCTTAGAAGCTACTGCACTTATTCCTAATCTTGTTCTTACTCTTTCATCTTCTATATATAATCCATCACTATTAGTAACTAATATTTTTTGAGTTTTATCAACATAAGATATATTTACTTGAGATATGTCTTTACTATAATCTTTTGCACTTTTATAAGCTTCTTTCATTACTTTTATTTTCTTTTCATAGTCTACAGCATTTGGATAAAGTTCTATGTTGTGCATGTTTTTATAATTAACAGTATTGTTTAAAACTATAGATTTTTCTTCTTTTAACTGACCTAGTGCTAATGCTGCTTTATATGCTGTATCTAAAAGAGATGATAAAGAGTTATCATTAGTATAAGCATAAATACTTTTAAAGCCTTTAAATATTCTTATACCTATCCCATAACTTCTTCCACCTAGTGCATTTTCAACTTTACTATCTATTAACCCTATAGAGTTACTTATCGTATCTTCTTCGAATATTTCTGCAAAGTCTCCACCTGTAATTAAGCATTTTGATAATACTTGTGAAGCTATTTCTCTTGAAATCATAATATTCCTCCCATCTTTTTCCTGTTTATTTAATTGTAGCATAAAATTAAACCATTTTTTATTACTTATAATCTATATACCCTATTTTAAATGTATAACCTTTCTAGAACCTTTATGTTTTATTTTTTTGTATTTAGAATTTAAAAAGAGTTACTGGTTAACACCAGTAACTCTTTTCATCAAATCCTGATTCTTCTAAGCTCATAACTTTGTTACTTTCACAAAGAGGACAAATTATTCGCTCCTCATATCCTGTTACTTTATAAATAGTTCCACAAATTGCACATCTAAAAGTAAAGTACAGTGTTTTATCTATTTCTACTTCTTCTAAAATTATTTTTATAGTCTTACCATCATCTATATTTTTAGCTATTTTAGTTCTTGCACTCTCTAGTGTTTCATTAAATTCAGCTAAAGTTAATTTCATTTTTTTAGCACAAGTTTTTATTTTTATTTTTTCTATATCCACTAATTTTATTGCTTCTAGTTCAGCTTTACTAAGTTTTATTTCATTTTGTTGTGAGTTGTTATTTTTATTCATGTCTTCATCCCCTCTATTGAAATTCAAACTGCTTTAGTGGTATATAGCGGTTATAAACTATAATATGTATATATATATAATGTAGTTCTTACTATATTTTTTAAATAACAAATACATGTTTCTTATAAAACTTGCATTTGTTATTTAAACATTGTTCATTTAAATTATTAAATTCACATTTTAAGTTATTAATTTTATCAAGATCAATGTTTAAATGTTCTTTAGTAAAGTCTATAGCACTTTCTATGGCTATAAAAGAATCTCTTTTACAACATCTAGGGCCTCCATAGCTACTAATATTTTCTAGTGCTTTAGAAGTCATTAAATTACATAATCCCCAACTTTCTTTCGATAGCGGGCTCGCCTGTTGTATTATACTTATATATATTCCACAACCTATACCTGCCCCACATGCTCCATAAAATCCGCAAAATCCACCTAATACATTTTCAGCTCTTTTTTGACTTTCTTTCAAAAATCCTTTTAAATTTTCTTGATTGCCACGTTTATTTAAATACGCTGTTATTAAAACAGCTGGTACTAAATAATGATGTTCGGGTCCATGCATTTTTACAGATGGATGTTTCATTAAATCCATAGCTATCTCTAATGGATTTATACTATTACTTTTTATACAATAATCAGTTATTATTGTATAAGCATCAATACTATGACAAGTATCACATACATAGTGATTATTTTTACACATAGTCCCTGATTGATGTTTAGTTTTACAAAAATAACATTCCATTTCTTCACTCTCTTTAAGGTATATTATTTCTTCGCCGCAAATTAAACAATTAAACTTATTCATTTTTTCAACTCTCCCCTTAATTGTATATATTCAACCTACATATTCAATTTTAATTATATACATTTCTTATAAAAATGTTAATATTTTAAGCTATAAATATATGTCTATCTTTAGTTATAAAAGTTTATTTTTTCTAATATAAACAATAAATCTCATTGTGTACGTATCTGAAATTTTCAAATTACTGTATAGATTTTATGTTTATTCGAATTTCATTATAAAATAGCCTTAATTTCTATATAGAAATTAAGGCTATTTTATTTACAAGGTTATATTTTTTAAATCATTTTTTGTTTAAAAACTTGGTGGAGTTACTGCAAATATAATTTTCGAAGTTTTTTCGTAAATATTTATCCATCTGTGATTCATGTGAGGAGGTATCTTTACACTATCACCTTGCTTTAATGTTATTACTTCATTTTCTAGTTCTAAATCTACTTTTCCTTCTAAAACTATTGATACTTCTTCACCTACATGATTCATTAACTCCTCTGATGTTGCTGTGTTTGTAGTTAAGTCCATAGACATAAGTTGTATATCTCCATTAGAACTTGGAGATAACATTTCATACATTAAATTATTATTTTCTGGAAAAGTAAGTTTTATTCTTTTATCTTTTCTTACTACTAATTCTTCACCATTTTTATTTTCTTTAAAAAAGCAAAATAACGGTACATCTAAGGCTTTCGATATTAGTTTTAGCGTATTTATAGATGGATTTGAAAGACCTCTTTCTATTTGACTAAGAAGTGAAGGTGTTACTCCTGTAATTTCTGCAACTTCTTTTATTGTCATTTGTCTTTGATTTCTATATTCTATTATTTTTTCTCCTATATTAACATCACTCATAAAAAATCTCCGTTCTTTTATTTATTCTATTTTAGATTATATTAATTAACATTAAATTTCAAGCTATGATTAGTTTTTTATTTTTTATAAATTTCATTTGACTTTATATTAATCCTTTGATATAAATTAAATATAAGTTAATTATGTCGATATAAATTAAATATAATTTAATAAAAATAAATATTATGTGTCTAAAAGGAGAATTACAGCATGAAAATAAATGAATTATCTACACCTAATTTTATATTAGACTTAAATGCCTTAGAAAATAACTTAAGGATAGTTCAAGATCTTTGTAATAAAAATAATAAAGAACTTTGGCCTATGACTAAAACTCATAAATCTAGCAAATTAGCTAAAATGCAAATAGAGTTTGGTGCTAAAGGACTATTAGTAGGTACCATAGACGAGGCTGAATCTTTTGTAGAATCTGGTATAACAGCTATTACTTTCCCTTATCCAATAGCAAATGTTTCTAATATAAAAAGAGCTATAACCTTATCTAAAAAAGCTAGAATAATATTTAGTTTTGATAATTTAGAATCTGCGAAAACTTTAAGCGAAGAATTATATAAGGAAAATATGAATGGCGAATACTTTATATTGATAAACTCTGGCCTTAATAGATTAGGTGTTACTCCTGAGAATGCACCTGAATTAGCTAAAGAGTTATCTCAGTTTGAAAATTTAAGATTAATAGGTATAAGTACACATCCTGGTCATGTTTACTCTGTAGCTTCTCCTGCGGAAGTTTTACCTATATCTAATCAAGAAGTTGAGCGTATGACTACAGCTAAAAAACTTTTAGTTGAGCATGGTTTTAATATAGATGTAGTTGCTACTGGAAGTACACCTACTTTCTTTGATGTAGTCGATAATGAAAATTTAGATGTTTTAAGACCTGGAAATTATCCATTTTATGATAACATACAATTATCTCTTGATATTTGTAAAGAAGAAGATTGTTCTTTAACTGCTCTTGGAACTATAATATCTAAGCCAAGTAAAGATTTATTTATAGTGGATGTGGGAAGTAAGTGTTTGGGTCTTGATAAGGGTGCTCATGGTAGTACTTTAATAACTGGATTTGGTAGAGTTAAAAACCATGATGAATTAAATATTATAGGACTTTCTGAAGAAGTTGGTAAAATACAAATAGTTGGTGATACTAATCTTAAAGTTGGAGATAAAATCCAAATAATTCCTAATCATTCTTGTTCTTGTGCTAATATGACTAGTTACCTTGTTGGGTATAGAGGAAATGATGTAGTTGAAATAATAGACATTGATGTAAGAGGAAATTCTAAAAAACCTATTTTATAAGTTCAAACGAAGGGACTGTACCAATTCAGTCCCTTTTAATTATCCATCTATACTCCATATTAATATCTTTAGTATTTAAAAGCTCTAGATATATTAGTATCTAATTTGAAAAAATATTTACTTATAATTTTTTTTTATTTAATAAGCTCTATATTTTTCATTGCAAAATATCTAAAATTACAACATTTTGTAACATATCATTCTAATTAGTAATATTTTATATTGTACCTAATAAATATATAATGGAGGTTACAGTTAATGACTTGTAAAAATTTTTGTTGTAATAAATGTGGAAGCAGTCCAAATAACTTTTCATACCTTAATAAATGGTCTCAAATACCTTATCCAAATGAAGACAAGGTATTTCATGGTATAGATAATCTTGCTGGTTCTTGGCCACTTTATTATTTTAAAAAAAATCCAGATAATACATTTTCTAAAATCAATGGTTCTCCTATAGCTTTTGAAATTCTTAACCCTTGTAATATAAATTATCAAGATGAGCTTATTGAGGTTCAAGAAGTTCAACAAAATTTGACTTATTGTCAAAAAAATATGGCAACATTTTGGGGCACTGGAGTTCCCATTCAGCAGTGGACTCCTATTTTTTTAACACTTATAAATACGTATTCTGTTACTCCTCCTAAATCTGCTAGGATATTATCTTGTCTTCAAAACTTAATAAATGATGCATTTATTATTACTTGGAATTTAAAATATTTATGGGATTACCCTAGACCTTGTCAGTTAGATAGAAACTTAAATACATTTTTAAATACTCCTAAGTTTCCAACTTATCCATCTGGCCACTCTGTGGTATCCGGTGCTATAGAAATTGTGTTATCATACTATTTCCCTAAAGAAGCTTCTAAAATTCATAACTTGGCTGAAGATGCTTCCATTTCTAGACTTTATGGTGGAATTCATTTTAAATCTGACTTATCACAAGGTTTACGTTTAGGCAGACAGATAGGAGCTATTGTTGTTGATTATTTAAAATCTCAGCATGATGAGGATTCTTGTATAGTAGATGTTTCTTTTAATGTTTTTAAAGATGCACCTATAATGCCTAAGTACTGCTAAAAAAACTATAAAAGTCGACCTTATATTTAGGTCGACTTTTCAATCTCTCTAACACCAATTTTTTTTATTCTTAAAGCTAATTCCAACTACAATTATACAAATGGATATAATTATAGTTGCTCCTAGACCTGCTTCAGGCCCAAATATCCCCCCTGATATAAGTTCATTTCCTTTTAGATTTAAGTCTACTATAGATCCTATTAAAACGTCACCTCCGCTAACTTCAAATCCAAATATATTTCCTTGAGAAAAGTTCCAAGCTGCATGAATTCCGCAAGCACCCCATAAATCATTAGTTTTTATTACATACATTCCTAAGAATAATCCAACTAATATTATATTAAGTATAGCAATAAAGCTTACACCTGGATTACCTAAATGCGATACTCCAAAAAATACTGAAGAAATTATTAATCCAATTGCTGGTGTATATCTAGCTCCTAAAACATTCATTAGCCATCCTCTAGCAACTATTTCTTCACTAGCACTTTGAATCATCCATGCTGGTAATATACATATTACGTTAATTATTGCTAGGCTTCCTACTAACTGTTTTGGGGAGGTCTCTACTGTTATCGCTCCAAATAAATATAGTACTACTACTGTAGCTGTCATCATTGCAAGTCCAATTACAAACCCAGTTATATATTTTACTATTAAATTATTACTTTCTAAACCTATTGAAGATATTTTTCTTTTTTCAATAAATTTAATCCATAAAAATGTAAGTAGTATTGTTATCGATGTTGTAAATATTAATCGTAAAAATACCTCCATAAAATTTGGACTTAAATTTAAAAAAACACCTAACTTAGACATTGGTAAATATAACATCATAGATATAAACTGACCAATTAATTGACCTGCTATAAATAGCATAAATGCCAATATAGGCGCAATTATAAAATTAGGTAAATATTTACTATTTTTAGCTTTTTGAAATAAACTTTCTTTAGATACTGACAAATTCATACCCTCCTATTTTTATTGTATCCATATTATAATTTACAATTACCATACACTTTATATATTGTGCCCACTAAATAAAAATATAAACTCTGTCTAAGTTTATATGCAATAAAATCAATTATATTTGAGTGAATAATCTTACTAATCATATTATATATGTGTCATATTCTGCATTTTAAAGTAATCTATCTCTTGATGATATTATACATATATCTAAAATTTAGTTCTTTTACTTAAACTTACTTTTCTAATAACATGTTATATTGCAATCTTATAAATAAAAAATACTCAAAACAACCACTGTGGTTGTTTTGAGTATTTTTAAAATGCGTTACTCTTTTTAACTATTGGTGCGGATGAAGGGAGTCGAACCCCCACGCCAATGGCGCCAGATCCTAAGTCTGGTGCGTCTGCCAATTCCGCCACATCCGCTTGTCTACATTAATAATTGTAACTCCATTTTGTAAACTTAGCAACAATTTTTAGTAAATTTCCTATTAAAAATTTTAAATTTTTTATAAACATAACCATAATCCATTCAACTTACTTCAATATAACTATTCATATTGTCAAATATTTGTTATATCTTATACTCTTTCAAATTTTTCAATACTAATTTAATTGTATTTAAAACTAATATTCTTATAAACTCATTCTTAAAAATTATTAAATTAAACCAATAAATATAGTTTACTAAACTTTAATTTATTAATATATTAAAGCTATTTTTTATATAAATACCAACTATATTTAACAAATTCAATTATTATCTTTATTTTTATAAAATCTTGCTATTATTTAACACATTTTTAAACTTTTAACTATACTTTATTATAACTTTAAATTTTTAATAAATGCTAATTTACCAGGAGGCGATTGTAGTGAACATAAGTCAAGTAATAGCAATCTGTATATTTTCATTAGTCATGATTGCTATTATATCTGAAAAAGTAAACAGAGCTGTTGCTGCTATGGCTGGTGCTCTAATCATGGTTATATTCAACATAGTATCCGTTGAAAGCGGACTTTCACATATTGATTTTAATACTATAGGTGTTTTAATAGGTATGATGCTTTTCGTGTCCGTCATTAAGAACTCTGGTTTATTTGAATATATAGCAATTTTTTCAGCAAAAAAATCTAAGGGAGATCCCTGGAAAATAATGCTATGCTTCATGATTTTAACGGCTATTTTATCAGCTATTTTAGACAATGTAACTACAGTTTTACTAATAGGTCCAATGACTATAGTTGTAACCCAAATATTAAAAATAAATCCTGTTCCATTTTTAATAACTCAAATTCTAGCTTCTAATATTGGTGGTACTTCTACACTAATAGGAGATCCCCCCAATATCATGATAGGCAGTGCAGCTAACCTAAGTTTTACAGACTTCGTAATAAATCTAGGTCCCGTAGTTATAATCATATTATTTTTCACTATAATATGCTTTAGATTTATATTTAAAGATCACCTTTTCGTAGATGACAAGTACAAAAATGAAATTCTAAAACTAGATGAAAATAAAGCAATAAAAGATAAATCATTACTTATAAAAAGTATAATTATGATTATACTTATTTTACTTGGATTTATTTTTCATAATATAATTCATATCGAGTCTAGTGTAATTGCTTTAACAGGTGCTACTGTAATGATTTTTATAGGAAAACAAGATGTAGATGAAATACTTGCAAGCATAGAATGGTCTACAATTGCTTTCTTTGTAGGATTATTTGTTATAGTTGGTGGTCTTGTAGAAGTTGGAATAATCGACTTTGTTGCCTTATATTTAATAAATGCAACAAGTGGAAACTTAACACTTACTATGCTAGTGATTCTTTGGCTATCTGCTATAATATCATCATTTTTAGATAATATTCCATTCGTAGCTACATTAATTCCACTAATCTTGACTATGCAAGTTCAAGGAGTTGATGTTACTCCTATATGGTGGGCTACATCCCTAGGCGCTTGTCTTGGTGGAAATGGAACTTTAATAGGAGCTTCTGCTAATATTGTCTTATCTAATGTAGGTGAAAAAAATGGTTATTCTATATCCTTTAAAAACTATTTCAAAATAGGTTTCCCTCTAATGATTTTATCTATAATAATTTCAACAATTTATTTATTACTTCTTTTTTAATAATACTTTAGGAGGTTTAATATGAGTATTTTAAATAATGCTTATGGGGACACTATCGAGACTAGACTTAGATATATTGGAGCTACAGATATAAGAAAAATTAATGGATTACTTTATTTTATTGAATTCGAAATTACTGACAATTTAAAAGTTTTATATACTTATAATATAAATACAAAAAATAAATATTTTTTACAAAGAATCAAGCCCTATCCTATTCCCGAAGGAGTTTTTGAAAAGGAATATGAGGTTGTATCTTTCATAGAAAGAGATATTAAAAAGTTTAACAATGCTAAAAACAGTAACAACTTTAATTTATTCCTAGAAATCACAAGTGAGCTAAATACTATTTGTTTTGATATAGAACATTTATTTTTAAATTATAATATAGATAAAATGGATTTATACAAATTAAAATCAGAGCTTGATGACATTTTAAACTTATTTAACGATTCTAAAAAAAGATCTCCTAAAATTAATATTGATTCTGAGTAAAATAATACAAAAATATTGGATATATTAAAATAAGTAGAATAAGATAAATATCTTATTCTACTTATTTTAATATAATTTCTCAAGTTTTCAACTATTCATATGTTCTCAATATATATTTTAAATATCTAACACTTGATTTTCGTACTATATTTTATATTTAAAATGCATCTTGTTTTCTATTTTTCCACCTCTATATTAAATCCTATTTAATATATAATTTAATCTTACTACATCAAAATATTACCTATAAACAATCCAAAGTAATTCCCGATAACATACCCTAATGTACCTACTATTAATATAGGTCCTACAAGTTTAGTCCACCCTTTAGAAATAGCCATAGCCGCAGCCGTTGTTGGTCCTCCAATATTTGCATTTGAAGCCAATATTGCTTCCTCCAAATCAAATTTTAGTAACTTCGCAGCCGTAAATGTTATAACCATATTTACAATAACCATTACTGCACAATATAAAAGTAAAAGCGGAGACTTTTGAATAATCAAAGGTATAGATGCTGGAACTCCAATTACCACAAAGAAAATATAAATTAAAAAAGTGCCGATCTCCTGTGCTCCTTTTATCTCTCCAAAAAACTTAGAAGCAAAGGTAGCAAGCAACATAGTTAAAGTGGTTATTATTAAATACTGATTACCTAAAATACTGTTAAACATAGTTAAGATAGGATTCGTAGTTGGTATTACACTTTTCAAAAATCCCGCTAATTCTGTAGATATAGCTACAATTATAAATGCACTTGCAACTGCATAAGCTATATCTTTTAAAGATATTTCCTTTCTTCCCCAATAAGATGCTGCTATAGTTTCACCATATTTAGAATCTAGCTTCTCCATTTCATCTATGTGAGGATGCTTAAACTTCTTTCTAAAAAATGCTACCGATGGAATCGCCATTAATACAAAAAAGTATAAAGCCATTAATAAATTATCTGCAACTACTGCTGCCGATACCAAATCCCCTTGTACATCAAAAGCCCCTGACATCGCTGCAAAGTTTACACTTCCTCCAATATATGACCCTGACATCATAGCCGCTACCATATTTAAATCTGGTATTATTTTGTGTAGAACTAAGTACCCAACTATTGCACCTATCATAGTTCCTACAGAACTTATTAAAAATATAGTTAAAATCCTAGCACTTTCTTTTCCTATTTTCTTTATATTACATTGATACAATAAAAGCGTTATAGCTAGTGGTACAACATAGCCCCAAACTTGATCATAAACTGGCGCTTCTGCAGGTATAATATTAAAATTAGATAATACCATAGCACCTATAAGTGCTATAATTGCTCCAGATACCTTGGATGCCCAATCATACTTTTGTTCTAAATAAATACTAAAAGCAGCCCATCCTGTTATAATAGCCCACAATACCCAAGTGTTATCTGGACTGATAAAGCTCTTCATATAATCTCCTCCATTAACAAATTTTAATTGGACGTATTTTTAAACATTAATTTCTTAGGTATATTCAGAATAATTCCAATTAATGTTGATATAGCCATTCTTGCTGGCGTAAATATAAATAATGATATTACTATAGATTTAATTAGATATATAAAGCTAAATTCACTTCCTATACTTAGCAATAATATGTCAAAACACATAGTTACTATAATAATATTCATATACATATGTACATTTTCTAGTTTTTCTTGCTTTGTCATAATAACTAAATATAATACAGGAATTAAAACCATAGATATTGAAGCTATTATCATAAATACGATATCTCTTACTCCTAAAGCTGAGTTTTTAGAATTTATTAAGTAAATAGAGTAAAAAAGAATATTGGCTATTCCTAAATATTTAAAATAGCTTTTCATTAATTTGTCCATAATATTATTTTTCATTTTCATCACCTCTATAAAATATACTTAATTAATACATTCAATATTACAGTTCATTTATAATCTAAAATAAGAAATAATCAAAATATTTGAATAAGTAATTGCATTTTTGATAAAAATAACATACTATAAAATTAAATACTTATAAAAGGAGGATATTAATATGATGAACTGTTGCTGTTGTTGTTTTAAAAAGAATAAAAACTTAAAATTAACAACATACCTGTGTCCATTTTAATATCAATTAATTATATTTATCTAATAATATTAAAAACCAACTACAGGCAAACTGTAGTTTTTCTTATTTACAGGAAAAACTATAGCTTATCTGTAGTTTTTTTATATAAATAACAAGGAGGCTACAAAATGAAATTAAATTTTTTTAATACCCTAACTAAGCAAGCAGAAGAATTCATACCTATAGAACCTATGAAAGTTAAAATGTATACTTGTGGTCCAACTGTATATAATTTTGCTCATATAGGAAATTTAAGAACTTATATATTTGAAGATATTTTAAAAAGAGTTTTAGAGTACAATAACTATGAAGTAAAACATGTAATGAATATAACAGATGTAGGTCACTTACAATCAGATGCTGATGATGGTGAAGATAAAATGGAACTTGGGGCAAAAAGAGAAAGTAAAAGTGTTTTAGAAATAGCTAGATTTTATGAAGATGCTTTTATAAAGGATTTAGAAAAATTAAATATAATTCTTCCTAACGAAATCCCAAGAGCTACAGAACATATAAAAAGCATTATAAATTTAATAAAAACTTTAGAAGAAAAAGGATACACTTATATAGCTAATAACAACGTATATTTTTCAATAGATAAATTTGACAACTACTCTAAGCTTGCAAACCTAAGTATCCAAGAACTTCAAGCTGGTAATCGAGTTGATGTAGATGAATTTAAGAAAAATCCACTAGATTTTGTACTATGGTTTGGAAACTCTAAATATGAAAATCATATTTTAAAATGGGACTCACCTTGGGGAGTAGGCTTTCCAGGTTGGCATATAGAATGTTCTGCAATGGCTATTGAGTATTTAGGAGAGCATTTAGATATTCATTGTGGAGGAATAGACCATGTTCCAGTGCATCATACCAACGAAATAGCACAATCAGAAGGAGCACTTGGTCACAAATGGGTAAACTATTGGATGCATGGTGAGTTTTTAGTAGTTGATAACGGCAAAATGTCTAAATCTAGTGGAGATTTTTTAACTTTAAATAAGTTGATAGAAAATAAATTCGACCCATTGGTATACAGATATTATGTTCTTCAATCTAAGTATAGAAAACCTCTAGACTTTAGCTATGAAAATTTATCAGAAGCTAGTAAATCTTTAATTAGCTTAAAAAACAAAATTCAAACTATACTTGATAACATAGATGCAAGTTCACAAATTAATGAATTTATACTAAAAGATTATACTCATAAATTTAAAAAGCAAATTAATGATGATCTTAATATATCAAATGGATTCACTGTATTATTTGATGTTATAAAATCTAATAATTTAAATAACTTAGAAAAAAAAATCCTAATAGATAATTTCGACTTAGTATTTGGTTTAAAGTTAATAAACAATAATCGATTGACTTTAAACCAAGATAAAATAAATTGGATTGAAAATCTTTTAAATATTAGAAATGAATATAGAAAAAACAAAAACTGGAAAAAATCAGATGAAATAAGGACCATTTTATTAAATGAACATATAGAAATACTAGATACTAAGGGTGGGACAAAATGGAGACTCTTTAACTAACAAAAATGGCTACATATATGTGTAGCCATTTTTATTAGTTAAATTTTAAATTCAATTATTTAATTTATTTCATTAACAAAGCTGGTAAAAATAAGCACCAATCATTTAATATGTGAACAAATGTTGAAATCCAAATATTTTTTGTTTTTACATATGGGTATGTAAGCACTAATCTAGCAACACTAATTCCCAAGATAGCTTGTATAATATTCCAATTGTAAGTTTCTAAATGAATAGCTCCAAAAATAATAGCTGATAAAACCCATGCTACTGTTACCGCTTTTTTTCTAGAAAGTTTTAAATTTTTGTTTGCAAATTGTAAGATAACTAAAAATGGAATAATAGTAATTAATTCTTCTCCAAAAAGCATGGGAATTATTTTAACAAATAAAATTATATTATCAGAATTTGAACTTTCTTTAATAACGCCAGTAACAGGATTCGCACCTGCTCCTGCAAATTTCGACAATAAATATCCCATAATTATACTAACTCCTAGGTTAACTATCAATACTCCAAATACTAATAAAATATCTTTAAAATAAATTTTTCTAAAAAGTTTAGTCCAATTTGATTTAACCACAAGAATAAAAGCACCTAACGGGATGATTATATTTATAAACGGTCCAATATAATCAGGTATTAAATTTCCCAAATCTGAAAAAACAATTGTACTCCCAACTGATATAATTAAAAGAAACCAACTTTGTAATGCTGTAAAACTAATCGGTTCTCCATTGTAAAACGGAAAATCATCATTTTTCTTTTCAAACTTAAAAAAATTATTATTTGTCATATTATATTCTCCTTTTTAACCTAAATAAATATTTTTAATCAAATAAACTGAATTTGATTTTTACAATTATTTTTATACTACAATAGTCATAAATTGTATTTATTTTTAGCTGTGCTTATATTATATCCACTAAGTAAAAAGCTACACAGTCTATAAATTTGTATAATATAAAAATTAATCATATCGACATAGTTAATTTAATTTTTATGTCTTCTCTTATTTTAGTTAATTAGCCTTTCTAAAATCTTTCTATATTATATTTTATTTCTTATTTTTGAATATAAATAAATTTTTTCTAAGATTAATACTAGCTCTACATCAGTCTAATTTTTATAATAAATAAAATATATCTAATAAAAAAATAGATGCTTTAATAACTTATTAAAACATCTATTTTATATTCATTTCATTCTAAAGCTTCTATAAACTCACCTTTAGAGGAATACAAGTCTTTTTTCCTGTATATAAAATATCCAATAACCCATCTTACAGAAACATCTAACCCCATAGCTATCCAAACCCACTGAATATCTAGCTTTGTAAAATATACTATAAAAATAGTAAGAGGAACTCTTATACCCCATATACCAATTGCAGATATAGTCATCGGAAGCTTTGTAAAACCAGACCCTCTAAGAGCTCCATTTATTACTCCCCCTAAATTACCTGCAAGTTGTATAACTCCCATAACTATTAAATATTTAGCTGCTATATCTATAAGTTGACTATCATTAGTCAATATTAGCATAAGTTGTTTTGGAAAAAATATTAAAGGAATAGAAGCTATTAAAGTTATTACTATTGTAGATTTAAACAGTTCTTTCATATAACGATTTCCTAACTCTTCATTTTTAGCTCCAACACACTGACCTACAAAAGCTGTAGCTGCTATTGCAAAAGCATTTGATGGCATAAAAGATATAGACTCGGCTTGAAGTCCTAGTTGATATGCTGCAAGTGTTACTTCTCCATAGTTTAATATTGCACGAGTTAATATAATAGTAGATAATTGCCAAAAAGAGTTTTCAAGAGATATAGGTATTCCTATTTTATATACATTTTTAATTTGATTAATATCTGGTTTTAAACCTTTTATAAATTCTTTTAAATTAAACTTCATTCCATCTATCTTTTCTCCAAAATATACATATCCTTTTTTAGTGTTAAACATTAAGTACATTCCATAAAAACATGCTAAAAAATATCCACTAAAAGTTCCAATTGCTGCTCCTTGAACTCCAAGTTTTGGCATATTAAGATTGCCAAATATAAATAAATATCCAACAACTATACTGGTTATATTCATAGACATTGCTATTTTCATAGAAATTTTTGCTTTATTCATAGACTGTAAACTTGATGTGCATATAAGCATAACACTCATAAAATATAAAGCCCAAGAAGAAGTTTTTAAACATTTAGATGCAATATACATTAAGTCATTGCTTGGATTAAATATAGACAACACAAATTCTGTGTTGAAAAATATGAATTGCTGAATAAGAAAAATTAAAACACTAAGTCCTATCATAGTCTGCTTTATTATATATTTTATCTCTTTAGTGTTTTTAGACCCATATGCTTGAGCTACAAATACCGCACTTCCCATAGTTATTCCTCTTAAAATAGCCCAGGTTATATTTATTATTCTATTACTTAAACTAAAAGCACTTATAGATACAGGATCTAGTCTTCCCATCATGCCTGTTAAACAAAATCCCGACGTCATTTGTAGTATGCTTTCTATAACTATAGGAAGCACCATTATTTGTATGGCTTTTCTTATCTCACTTTGGCTTATTTGAGTCCTCGCTTCCATTTTATCCCCCCAATATTAATTTTTACTTACACTAAATATTATATCAATCTTTAATATTTATGTACTCGTAGTACTAATTTTATATTTATAAATTTGTTAATACGCAAAAAAATTTAGATATACCAAAACTTTTTTTAAAGTTTTGGTATATCTAATGATTTAATCAATCTCGTCACTTTCTTTAACACTTCTTAAGTTTCTTGTATATTTCATAATATCTATTGCAATAAAACTAACTCCAATACCTATCATTATAGAACCTTTCATTTCACCTGTAATAACACCAACTAATACACCAATTGCGATCCCAGCTATTGTATATACTACTGATTTTACTTTTTTATTAAATTTCAACTGTATATATACGCCCATCCTAGTGTATAAAAAAATACCTACTATAATTCCAACTAAAGAAAGTGCTATGGTCTCTTGCATATTTCCTATAGTTAACCCCAATCCTAAACCTACTAGAATACATCCAAGTGCTACCATTTTCAATTCTCCTTTTTACCTTTTTTATATTATATGTATCTAAGTTTTAAAAGTTGTTTGTTTTCTTATATATATTTGTGGAAGTATTTTCTATTATAATTTAGTATGCTATACTATTTATTATAAAAATAACAATTTAAGGGGAGGTTTTTATGTCATTTTTAATCTTAATAATTGGTTTTGCTTTGCTTATTAAAGGAGCCGATATATTTGTTGAGGGGGCATCCTCAATTGCTAAAAGATTCAATGTTCCACCTATGCTTATAGGTTTAACAATAGTTGCTATGGGAACCAGTGCTCCAGAAGCTGCTGTTAGTATATCTTCTTCATTAGCTGGCCAAAACGATATGAGTATAGCTAATGTTGTTGGTTCTAACTTCTTTAATATACTTATTGTTTTAGGAATATCAGCTATAATAGCTAAATTGCCAGTTGAAAAAGATACTATAAAAAAAGATACGCCATTTTTAATATTTATAAGTGCTCTACTTTTAGTTTTAAGTCTTAACTTAGAATTAACTAGATTAGATGGTTTAGTATTTTTAGTTTTATTTGTTTTATTCTTAATGAACATGATAAAGTCTAATATAAATTCAAAAAATAATGAAGATTCTAGTTCAGAAACAGCTATAGCTATTGAAGCTTCTGATACAAAAACTGTTTCATTACCTAAAACTATAGTAGTTTGTATAGTTGGTATAGTTGGTATAGTATTTGGTGGAGACTTAGTTGTAGATTCAGCAACTAATATAGCAACATCATTTGGTATGAGTGCTAACTTAGTAGGTTTAACAATAGTGGCTATGGGAACATCTCTCCCTGAACTTGTAACTTCTGTAATAGCTGTTAGAAAAGGTGAAACAGAAATAGCTATAGGAAATGTTATTGGTTCTAATATATTTAATATATTATTAGTTTTAGGGTTAGCTGCTGTAATTCATCCTATGACTATAAGTACAATGGCTTTAATAGATACAGTATTTATGACAGCTATAACAATTTTACTATACTTATTTATGAAAAAAAATAATTCACTTAATAAAAATCAAGGTATCATTTTTATCGTAATTTATTTTGCTTATATGATATATACTATAGTTCGTTAATTAAGTAAATAAAAAAAGAATGAGATATTCTCATTCTTTTTTTATTTACTTAATTTTTCTAGAAATCTAAAACTTAAAGGAAATTTAAATTCTTTATGCTTATAATAGGATATAATAGCCATAATAAGTATAACTGCATATATAAGCGTCATTATTGGTAACAAGTAAGTTCCTATTTTTACTATGCATAAAAGCAAAACTACCATCTCATATATTACAAATGATATGTAAAAATCAATAACTCTTAATCCATTTTTCTTTATAAATTCAGAATCTTTTCCATATATCTTCCATGATACAAGTCCTATTATAACTCCTATTATGTTTAAAAACATAATAGCAAGTGTCATTACTATCATAGTAGTGCTTTCGTTTTTGCTACATCTCTTTTCCTCTGTCATATTGATCAATCCTTTCCTTTTATATCCTTACTTTTATATTTTGAACCATATATTTAAAATCGTCAATATTTTATTAAATATATAATCATTTACTAATTTATACTATTTAGATATAATTTTTTATAAGCATATAAAAGGTGAGGGAGGCAGATTATGGCTATTGAAATGAGTATTAGGGATTTATATAACGTAGGTGAAAGCTTTGAGAGTTGTGTAGGAAGTGGAAGTAAATCTGAAAGAGCTAGAATACCTAAAAATACAGCTCGTATAAACTTAGATGAAAACCTTTTTAATAAAATATTTAGCTATCCAAACAAAGTAAATTGTTTAATTTCTGGTGAGATTTGGTGTCCAGATTTCCAGCTTAATATATCTGTATTAAAAAAATTTGTTGATATTAACGATAATTTTGATATATCAGTTATAACTATGGCTAGAGGTAAAAAGTTCATGAGTGAAGCTTTAGGAATAGAAAAAGAAAGCTTTAAAGGTCCTACTATAGCTTTCTTAGATGAAAACTTTAATATAATTGGTGTATTTGAAGAAAGACCTAAAAAAGTACTTAAATTTGAAAATTTTGAAGAAGTTAAAATTGAATATTATAAGGGAAAATATTTATTAGATACTGTTAATGATTTTTTTAAAATACTAAATATAAATTAATTAAATGCAAATAAAAAGTACTAGACTACTCTAGTACTTTTTTCATTTATTTCTATGTTTAAACTCATATCTAAATCATTTTGTATTCTATCTTTATTTCTTTTAAGTATATAGATTGCTGCTATTAAAACTATAACTTCTGATACAAAAGTTGTCATCCATATACCAGCTCCCCCAAATATAGATGTCATAACTACTAAGCTTAATGTAATTACAACCAAACCCCTTCCGAGAGATATTATAGTTGCATGTATAGCACTTCCTGTTGAAACACAAAATCCAGATATTATTACATTGTATCCCATTATTAAGTAAGCTATAGAAGATATTCTTAATGTCTTAACTGTATAATTAAATAAAGCAAGATCTGTTTTATCTATAAACATAGCGACTATTTGGTTTGCAAATATTACAACTAATAAAAATGCTATTACTGAAGATTTTTTAATATAACTTAAACTCATGTTTAAAAGACTCAATACTGATTTATCGTCGTCTTTTCCGTAGTAATAACTACATATAGGTTGTAGCCCTTGAGAAATTCCCAACATAGTTGTAAGAACTAATGTTGTTATATAGCATATAACACTGTAGCTAACTAATGCAGACTCTCCAATTAATCTTAGTATGCTTTGGTTAAACAGTAATATAACAATTGCTAAGCTAGCTTCAGTCATAGAATCTGGTATACCTATTAATACTATTCGTTTTATAAAGTCAAACTCAAATTTGAATTTGCAAAATCTCAATTTTCCTTTTCTTCTTAAAAAATGCCATATAAAGAAACTTACTGATAATACTCTTGCTATACCCGTAGCTATAGCTGCACCTTCTACTCCCCATCCCCATTTTATAACAAATATATAATCTAGAACTATATTAGTTATAGCAGAAATTATTACTCCTATAGTAGATAGATGAGGATACCCATCACATTTGATTAGTAATTCTAATCCATAAGATACTAAGTAGAAAGCTACAAATAATATAATATTTCCTAAGTATCCCTTGACTAGAGGTAATGTAGTTTCTGTAGCTCCTAAAAATATAGCTATTTTTTCTAGGTTAAGTAAACTAAATACAGTAATAAAGATAGATATGATAGCTAATAATACAGTGTTCAAAGTAAAATATTCACTGGCTTTTTTATTATCCCCTTTTCCTAGTGTCATAGATACTACAGTTGATGCACCAGTTGATAATAAAACTGATATAGCAAATAAAGTATTTATATATGGTGTAGATATATTAACAGCAGCTAAGGCTTCACTTCCTACTCCTCTACTTACAAAAGCTCCATCTACCATAGAATACAGTGAAAATACCCACATAGATGCTACTGATGGTATTACATATTGCTTAAATTGTGTTTTTAAATCTTTTATATTCTCCATAATATTCCTCTCCTTTCCACCTATTAAATATAAACTATGGTATAATACTCAGGTCAACACTAAAAAAAATATTATTTTTAATGAGGTGATTTTCATGAAAAAAAAATACTATAAAACAGGAGAATTATCAAAAATATATAATCTTGGTAGAGATTCACTTAAGTATTATGAAAAGCTAGGTCTCTTAAACCCAGGAAGAGATACAAATTCTTATAGAATGTATACTATTAAAGATATTTGTAATTTAAATTTAATTAAAGAACTTAGAAGTCTTGATTTTTCTATGCAGAGAATAAAAGAATACTTAGAAAACAGAAATGTAGATACTACAAAACAAATGTTAAAAGAAGAAATAAAATTAATAGATGAAAAACTAGACGAGTTAACAACGCATAGGGAAAGTTTAAATAAAAGATTAAGTTCTATTGGTAATACCCTAGAACATACTAATTTCAATAGAATAGAACTTTTATATATGGGCAAAAGAAAAGCTCTTACTGTTAATTCTAACGTTACTTTTGATGAAAATGTAGATTATTTAATTCAAAGATTAAACGAAAAATTCGATGATAAATTTTATGTATTAGGCAACAGTAACTTTGGTGCAGTATTTGATACTAAAAGTGTATCTAAAGGTGTTTTTAATAATTATAAATCAATATTTTACCTACTAGATGATAACGTTACCAATTACAATATACTAATAGATGAAGGCTATTATGTTACATATACTTACAAAGGTGATTACAAACAAACAGCAAAAATATTACCTATGCTTTTTAAGTTCATAGAATTTAATAATTACACAATACTAGGTGATCCTTTAGAGATATATAAAATAGATATTTATGAAACATCAAAAAAAGATGAGTATGTTACTCAGGTTCAAATTCCAGTTAAATTATTAAGCGATTTATGCGAGTTTTAAAATTAAAAAAGATGTCTCAAATAGCAGGTCGCGAAGAATGAATATGTAAGTTTTGCTCCCAAAGCTGAAAAAATGCTTTGAAATGTCGCTGCAACTTACATATTCATCCCTCGCTAGCTATCCTGTGAGATCTTTTTTCTATTTTTATGGAATAATAGAATCTATTCCACCAACTATGTCAAGTTCTTCTTCTATAGATGATATTGCATTTAAGTTTATATATGATCCTTCATCTATTTTTACTAACTTACATGGAAGTTCTCCATTTGAGGTTAGTTTATCTTTTAAGAAGTTTTCTATAAAATCTGCTGTATTTTTGTAGTCGATTTCATACTCACTTCCATCTTTCATCATGATTCTAATCATTATGGTATTCTCCTTTTGATGGTTATATGTTTCCCACTCTTATATCTATATTTTCATCAATTCCATCTATAATTATGTTGCAACCATTGTATATTTGTCCTGCAATTATCATTTTAGCTATTTTAGTTTCTAGTATATTTCCTATATATCTCTTAAGTGGTCTCGCACCATATATAGGATCATAGCCTTCTCTTATTAGTATATCCTTAGCACTTTCTGTTATGCTTAAAGTTATTTGTCTATCTTTTAATCTTCTTCTTAAATCATCTAAGAATATATCTATTATTTTTCTTATGCCTTCTCTATCAAGTGGTTTAAACATTATTATATCATCAACTCTATTTAAGAACTCTGGTTTAAATCTGCTCTTCATTTCATTCATTACAAGTTCTTTAGTAGCTTCTTTTATTGTACCATCATACTCGTCATTATCTTCTAGTAGATAAGCACTACCTATATTTGAAGTCATTATTATAATAGTATTTTTAAAGTCAACAGTTTTACCTTTGTTGTCTGTAAGTCTACCATCATCTAATATTTGAAGGAATAGATTAAATACATCTTCATGTGCTTTTTCTATTTCATCAAATAGTATAACTGAGTATGGATTTCTTCTAACCATTTCAGTTAACTGCCCACCTTCTTCATATCCTACATATCCTGGAGGAGGTCCTATAAGTCTTGATACAGCGTGTTTTTCCATGTACTCACTCATATCAATTCTTATTATATTATCTTCGCTATCGAATAAATTTCTAGCTAAAGTTTTTGCAAGTTCTGTTTTACCAACTCCTGTAGGTCCTATGAATATAAATGAACCTATTGGCTTATTTTCATCTTTAAGTCCTGCTCTATGACGAATAACAGCATTACTTACAGCAGTTACGGCTTCATCTTGACCTATAACACGAGTTTTAAGCTCATCTTCTAATCTAAGTAATTTTTCTTTTTCACTTTCAACTAACTTAGTTACAGGTATATTTGTCCATTTACCTACTATCTCTGCTATTTCTTCTTCTGTTACTTCTTCTTTTAATAGAGATGTTTCATTATCTGATTCCATCTTATCTTCTGCTTTTTTAATATCGCTTTCAAGATTTGGAATTACTCCATATTTAAGTTCAGCAGCTTTATTTAAGTCATATTCTCTCTCATATCGCTCAACATCTCCTCTAGCTTCATCTAGTTGAGCTTTAAGATTTCTAACATTCATTATATGAGATTTTTCTTTTTCATATATTGCTGTTAAATCATCATTTTTAGCTTTTAAATCAGCTAATTCATCTTGAAGTTTTTCAAGTCTTCTTTTACTTCCTTCATCTTCTTCTTTAAGTAGTGCTTCTCTCTCTGTTTCTAGCGTAAATATTTTTCTTCTAACAATATCTAATTCTGTTGGTAGAGAATCTATTTCACTACGTATCATAGCACTAGCTTCATCTATTAAGTCTATAGCTTTATCTGGTAGATATCTATCTTGTATGTATCTATCAGATAATTTAGCAGCAGCAACTATTGCTGAGTCGTGTATTCTTATACCATGGTGTATCTCAAATTTTTCTTTAAGCCCACGAAGTATAGATATAGTATCACTAACACTTGGCTCATCTGCTATAACTGGTTGGAATCTTCTTTCTAATGCTTTATCTTTTTCTATATATTGTCTATATTCATCAAAAGTAGTTGCACCTATGCAGTTAAGCTCTCCACGTGCTAACATTGGTTTTATTAAGTTACCAGCATCCATAGCACCTTCAGTTTTACCAGCACCTACTATTGTGTGTATCTCATCTATAAATAATATTATTTTACCTTCAGCACCTTGAACTTCTTTAAGTACCGCTTTTAATCTTTCTTCAAATTCACCTCTATATTTAGCTCCTGCTATTAATGAACCCATATCAAGTGCAAATATAATTTTATCTTTAAGTCCCTCTGGAACATCTCCTCTTACTATTCTTTCTGCTAAACCTTCTACTATAGCAGTTTTACCAACACCAGGTTCACCTATTAAAACTGGGTTGTTTTTAGTTCTTCTTGAAAGGATTCTTATAACTCTTCTTATTTCTTCATCACGCCCTATAACTGGGTCTAATTTGTTTTTCTTAGCTAAGTTTATTAAGTTTGTACCATATCTAGCTAATGCATCATAAGTACCTTCTGGATCTTGAGTCTCAACTCTTTGATTTCCTCTAACTTTTGATAAAACTTCTAAGAAATTTGTTTTAGTTATATTAAACTCTTTAAATATTTTTCCTATATTTGTATGTTTTTCTAATTCTATTATAGCTAAAAATAAATGTTCAACACTTATATATAAATCATTAAATTCTTTAGAAATTTCCTCTGCCTTTATTAATATTTCATTTAATTTTCTTGTAGCTACTACACCCTGTGAACTAGCTGCCTCGCCTTGTATTTGAGGTAGTTTTAAAAGTTCAGTTTTTACACTTACTTTTAGATCTTCAACAGAAATACCCATTTTTTCAATTATTCTCGGTATTAATCCATCTTCCTGGTCTATTAATGAATAAAGTAAATGTATTGTATCTACTTGTTGGTTATGATTTTTAACAGCTTCACTAAAAGCATCATTTAAGCTTTTTTGGACTCTCTGTGTCATTTTATCTGCTTCCATACAAAACTCCTCCAAACTTTTAAGTTTATTTTTTAATTTTGATATGATTATACCACTGTCAAATCTATTTAAACATATTTTGTCAATGTAAATATTTTCTTATTTTTCTTTAATTTTAGAAAATTATATTTTATAAACTGAATTTTATAATTTAAATTTATTATTTGCTCTAATTTATGTTATAATGCATCTAGAAAACGTTATTATGACGCATGTATTTGGGGGAAATTAAATGATAAAATATGAAAACAAAAAAATTATAGACTCAACACCAGATAAAATTTTTGATGTATTTATGGAAAATGCTAAGGATACTTTTAAAAAAATAAATATGAAAAATCCAATTGGTTCTAAAACAACAAAAAATGTCCAAAGAGATTCTAAAGGAAAAAAAGTTTCTACTTCTTATCTAGAAATAACTGACTTTAAAAGGGATAAAGTATATGAGATAACTTTTATTACCGAAGGTCAAACTTTTGTTTCTAGATATGTTTTGACCAAAATAAATAAAGATGAGACAGAGCTAACTTCTATTGAAAAATTTATTAATAGTAATAATCCAAATAAGATACTAGATACTCTCACTAAGTTTTTTTACAAGTCTAAAGTAAAAAAAAGGTTTAAACACATAGTAAATAACATAGAATCAAAAGTAAAAAAAGTGGATGTCTCTTTATAGAGCATCCACTTTTATGCATATATATCTGAAAATTCAACTTCTATTTTTTGTACAAATTTTTCTTTTAAACTCTCTGTATTTAATATTTCTAATTTATCATTGCATAAGGAATTAGGTATATTGAATATAAACTCGCTACCTTTTCCCAAAATACTTTCTACATGTATATTTCCTCCATGTAGTTCTACTAAAGATTTAACTAATGCTAGTCCAATTCCGCTACCTACTTTGCTATCTGCTTCACTATGTTTGACTTGTTTAAATCTATCGAACACTTTATGCAAATCTTTCTGTGGTATTCCTATCCCTTCATCCTTAACTCTTATTTGTATACTTTCTTTTAAATCTTTTATTGTTACTTGTATGTCCTTATCCTGCTTATTAAACTTTAATGCATTAGATAGCAAGTTTAATATAATTCTTTCCATTTTATCTAAATCAAATCCTATAATTTTCTCTTCTACATCTGTATCAAATATTACATTCATTTTTTTTTGATTTGCAAAGTCACTAACAGAATCACATATACTTTCAACAAAACTTACCACATCATAGTTTTGTGGTGTAAACTCTATGTTTTCATACGTTAATTTGGTAGAATCTATTAAATTATCTACTAATTTTAATAATCTATATCCATTTTGTTTTATTATAGTTAAATACTTATCATCCTTATTTTTAGTTTTCTTATTAAGAATTTCATATCTATAATTTAACATTTGAACAGAACTAAATATAAGGTTTAGAGGTGTTCTTAATTCATGTGCAATATTAGCCAAAGCCTCCAACCTAGCTTTTTCTAAATTTTCTTCGTGTTTTTTTCTCTCATTTATATTCCTAGCTATACCTATAAGTCCTGCAACTTCTCCATTTTCAGTCAATAGAGGTGTCTTTATAGTTTCTAAATGTATTATTTCTCCACTTTTCAAAGTGACTTGCTCATAATATGTTTTTGTTACCTTTGATTCCATTACTTCTAAATCTCTAATTCTATAATTTTCAAAATCTTCATCAACCACAGGTAACTCACTATCAGTTTTACCTATAATATCAGCTCTCTCTAACTCTACTAACTCTTCTGCATAGCTTCTATTACATTCAATAACATTGCTATCCTTATCTTTATAAAATATGTAATCCGGTATAGCATCACCTAAGGACATTAATGTTTTTACAGGTTTTATTTCTTTATTTTCTATAATCCATACTACATACCTATCTTCACCTAAGGATGATACAGATATCTTATACCATCCTTCTAACTGTGGTATATATTTATCCTCATCTGATGTTCCATTTTTAAAATTTTCATCTACTATCCACGGAATTATATCTTTTATACTTCTTCCCTCTATGTCATTTAAATCTAACTTTAATAATTTGCAAGTTTTATCATTTAAGTCTTTTATTATAAAGTCAGTAAATATATTATCGTCATCTTTTACTACCTCTCCATATATGTATGGAAAAGGACATGTTTTTAATATTTCACTACAAAATTTAAAATCTAACATTACCCCACCCCTAATAAAAATACTCTAATTAAATTATAACAAAGTTATATTTAGATTTCATTATTAAATTGTTAATATTGTTTATATTTTGTTAATAAGTCTGTGGATTATTTATTTTCAGTAAATTTTGTATAATTTAAATTTAAAATCCACTTAATTTTAAGTAATGAAACCATTTTCTTTACATATTTTTCACTATAAATGTAATAAATTAACTCCTAGTCCTTTATTTTTTTTCCAATTTGAATTAAAATTATTAATAATAGTAATTATATAATAATAATACAAATTTAATAGATAAGAGGTAACGAATATGTCAAATGAAAATAAGTCATCAAACTTTATAAGAAACATAATAGTTAATGATTTAGAATCTAAAAAACATGATACTATCATAACTCGTTTCCCTCCTGAACCAAATGGATATTTACATATTGGTCACGCTAAATCTATATGCTTAAACTTTGGATTAGCTAAGGAGTTCAACGGAAACGTAAACTTAAGATTCGATGATACAAATCCTGTTAAGGAAGATGTAGAGTACGTAAACTCTATAAAAGAAGATGTTCAATGGTTAGGCTTTGATTGGACTAACTTATACTTTGCATCAAACTACTTTGAAGAAATGTATGAAAGAGCGATCCTTCTTATAAAAAAAGGGAAAGCTTTCGTATGCGACTTAGATGCAGAACAAATGAGAGCTTACAGAGGTTCTTTAACTGAACCTGGAAAAGAAAGTCCTTATAGAAACAGATCTGTAGAGGAAAATCTTGAATTATTTGAAAAAATGAAAAACGGAGAATTTAAAGACGGTGAAAAAGTTCTAAGAGCTAAAATAGATATGTCTTCTCCTAACATAAACTTAAGAGACCCTGCAATATACAGAATATCTCATTCACACCATCACAACACAGGTGATAAGTGGTGCATATATCCAATGTATGCTTTTGCTCATCCAATAGAAGATGCTATAGAAGGAATAACTCACTCTCTATGTTCATTAGAGTTCGAAGACCAAAGACCACTTTATGATTGGGTTGTATCTGAATGTGAAATGCCAAAAGTACCTCGTCAAATAGAGTTTGCTAGACTTAACCTTACAAATACTGTTATGAGTAAGAGAAAACTTAAACAACTTGTTGATGAAGGTGTAACTGATGGATGGGATGATCCTCGTATGCCTACTATAGCAGGTCTTAGAAGAAGAGGTTATACTCCAGAAGCTATAAGAAACTTCTGTAATGAAATAGGTGTAGCTAAAGCTGATTCTACTGTTGATAGCCAAATGTTAGACTACTTTGTAAGAGAAGATTTACAACCTAAAGCTCCACTTGCTATGGGTGTTTTAAAACCTCTTAAATTAGTTATAACTAACTATCCAGAAGATCAAGTTGAAATGCTTGAAATAGAAAACAACGCTAAAGATGAAACTAAAGGAAAGAGATTAGTTCCATTCTCTAGAGAAATATATATAGAACAAGAAGACTTTATGATAGAACCAGTTAAGAAGTACTTCAGATTATTCCCTGGAAACGAAGTTAGATTAAAGGGTGCTTACTTTGTTAAGTGTAATGAGTTTATAACTGACGAAGATGGAAATGTAACTGAGATACATTGTACATATGATCCTGAAACTAAGAGTGGATCAGGATTTACTGGACGTAAAGTTAAGGCTACTATACACTGGGTAGACGCTACGTCTTGTGTACCTTGTGAATTTAGATTATTTGAACCATTAATATTAGATGATGCTCCTGAAAATGAAGGAAAGCACTTCTTAGAGCAAATAAACCCGGATTCATTAGAAATAGTTCAAGGTCTTGTTGAAAATACGGCAATAGAAAATGCTAAGCCTCAAGATAAGTTCCAATTCGTAAGACATGGATTCTTTAATGTAGATTCTAAATATTCTACTGATGAGAAATTAGTATTTAATAGAGTAGTTCCTCTAAAGAGTTCATTTAAACCTAAAAAGTAATTTAAATTAATAAAAGCTGTTTTAATATAGTAGGGTCGCTTAGTGTTAATATATAAGTTTTGCTCCAAAAGCTAAGAAAATTCTTTAAATGTGGCTAAAACTTATATATTAACACTAGCTACTTACCCTAGTTTTATTAAACAGCTTTTTTATTTATATTTCTATGGTTGTGTCGTCTATAAATTTTATTTCCTTGTCTAAGGCTTTTATATCCTCTACTAGTTGTTTTAATGCTAAATCCTTTTGCTTAGCTTCTATCATTATATCAAAGTCCTTATTTGCTACTTCTTTAGCTAAGTATATAAATGCTAAGAAGTCTTTTGCATTTATAAAGTCTGCATGCTTTCTATCTTTTTCAAATTCTCTCGGGCTTGAAAAATGTATTTTAGGTGGTAATTCTTCTTTATTCCAAGTTTTAAATACTTCTTTTAATATATCTTTTAAGTTTTCATTGTCATTTTTGCATATGTGGTGATGTACATCTAAAACCATAGGTAGTTTAGTTTGTGTGCATATACTAAGTACATCTTTTGCTGTAAATACTTTATCATCATTTTCTAAAATCAATTTACTTACAACTTCTTTTGGAAAGTATTTCAAATTATTTATAAATCTTTTAATACTATCTTCTTTTCCACCTTGTGAACTACCAATGTGTATTACCATTTTTCCATTTCTATAATTTATATCTTCAAATATCTGACTTTGAAATCTCAAGCTTTTTATAGTATTTTCTACAACATTTTCCTTTAAACTATTTATAACGTTAAATTGATCAGGGTGGGTATCTACTCTCATATTGCTTTTTCTTATTATATTTCCTATATACTCAAAATCTTTTTTAAAGTATTTTCTATAGTCAAATCCTACTTCTGGATGTGTTACTAACGGTATTAAATTAGAAGTTATTCTATAAAAATGAATATTATTTTCTATATTATAATTAAGTATTTTTTCTAAATCTTCTATATTAGATCTAGTAACATCTTTTAATTTATTTATTCTTTCTAATTCTGTATTCATCTTAGAGTATCTAGCGTAAGTTAGTGTACTTGATGAAGTTACTTTAGGTAAATTTAAAGCTATTGCTACATATCCTAGTCTAACTTTCATATATATCTCCTTTTAGCATTATTTATAAATTTAGTTTATACTTTATCTTTTATAATATTCTTTTAGTTTTTATGAAAAACTTTTCAAACAAAAACACCTCAAAATAGCAGTTAGAATACATTTATTCTAACTGCTATTTTGAGGTGTTCTTTATTTGTATTATACTAAGTATTTACTTACTATATGGTTTAATTCATCTTCTTTTTGAACTATATATTCATAAAATTCTAAGTCACTATTATCCATATCACAAGCTATGTCGTATAAGAAACTTGGTGCATCTTTTCTTAATATATCACCATATATTTTTCCTAATTTAGTTTCTACTTCACTTACAAATCCACCCATGTGAAGTTCGAATGCATCTTCAGTTTTGTCATTAACTCTTTTTTTCTTACCTGCAAAACCTATAGGTGCAACTTGATGAGTTGAACAAGAGTTAGTACATCCTGATATATGGATTCTTGGTAAACTATCACTTGTATAGTTTTTATCTTGTAAAAAGGCTATTATCTCTTTTAATGTTTCTTGACTCTCAGCTATACCCATTTGACAAATAGGCACACCTATACAAGCTGTACTTTGCTCTATTTTATATTTACCAGTTACATCTTCAGTTACTGCTAAAACACTCTTAGCTTCTTCTCCATTTAAGTTTCTTATATATAAACCTTCACTCATAGCAAGTCTAATTTCTACATCTTCTATATCTTTTACAGTATCTATAATTTTGTCTAAATCAGATATCTTTAATTGTCCATTTACTGGATGTACATAAACAGCGTATAAACCATCTTGTTTTTGCTTAACTAAACGATTATCTTCTATGTTTATTTCTATTCCTTTTTTGTCGTATACTTTTGAAGTTAAATCTACATCTAAATTACCTTTTTCTTTAACTTCTTTTAAATGTTTTTTATAACATTGTATTAGTGCTTCTTCTCCCATTTCCATAAGTATGTATCTTGTACGAGCTTTATTTTTGTTTTCGTAGTTACCTTTTTCTATAAATAAATTAGTCATAGCTTCTACATGATATAATATATCCTTTGGCTCTACTAATTCATCAAATGGTGCCCCTTTTATAGGGTTTTTACCCATTCCACCTGCTATAAATACTTTGAAGTATTCTTTACCATCTTGTTTAACCGCTAAGAATCCTAAATCGTTTATAGTAGCATTAGCTGCGTCTTTAGGTGAACTTGAGAAAGATACTTTTAATTTTCTTGGTAATTTATAAGTAGTTATTTTACTCATAAAATGTTCATTTACTTTCGTTGCATAAGGTGTTACATCAAATGCTTCTTCTGGATCTACACCAGATAAAGGTGATATTGCAACGTTTCTTGGGAAGTTGCCACCTCCACCTCTTGTGTACATATCTTTATGTATACCTTCCTCCATAATGTCACAAACTTCATCTATAGTTAATCCATGAAGCTGTATTGCTTGACGAGTTGTTAAATGTATTTGCTCTAAATTATATTTATGTGAAAAATATTGAACTAATTTTAATTGATCAAAATTTAAAATTCCTGACGCAACTCTAAGTCTTATCATAAAGCTTTGCCCATCACGCTGTGCATAAACTCCCATTCCTCCAGATGCATGTTTAAAATCCATCTTTGACATTTCTTTTTCTAAGAATTTATGTCCTTTTTCTCTAAATTCTGGTATCTCATTTAATAATAATTGTTTATAATTTTCCATATTGTCTCCTCTTTCAATGACATATAACGTCTTTTGTATTATGATCTTATTTTATGCCATTTTTCTACAAATTAAAAATTGATTCTTTCTATCATAACCATTAATATTTTCAATGGTTGATTTATTTATACACTATATATAAAATAAAAATCATTTTTTAAATAAAAAAGCTACCCTATAATAGGATAGCTTTCAGTTTACTTTTTATAAATGCCCCAAAAAGTTTCTATGGTTTCTTTAGTAGGTGGTTTCGTAAGTTTGGATACTAAAACAAAAGCACCTAATGATATTAATAGCGGAAGTACAATAGTATGCATTCCCAAGGGTCTTACCCATACATAACTAAATAAAACATATGTACCTATACCACTTATTATAGAAGCTAATGCCCCACCTGCATTTGCTTTTTTCCAATATAGCCCAAGAACTATTGGCCATAAAAATGTAGATATTATCCCTGCATTTGCATATAAATTTAACCATACTATTAAATCAGGTGGCTTTATAGCTACTATATATATAATTATCCCCAGTGTAGAAGTTACTAATAAACTTATAGTTCCTGTTTTTTTCGCATCATTTTTTATCTTAGGATTTATATAATTAGTATATATATCATTAACTATAGCACCAGAGGCAACTAATAACTGAGAGTCCACTGTAGACATTATAGAAGCTAATGGGCCTGCTAGTAATATCCCTGCTATTATTGGTGGAAATAATTGTGTTGTTATAGTTGGTATAACTAGGTCTCCTGATTCTATTCCCGTAACTAATGTACTTGAAAAAGCTCCAACTAAATGCATTCCAAGTAATAAAACCATAGATACTATAGTTCCATATTTTATCCCATTATGTAAACTTTTAGTGTCTTTGTAGCTCATTGCCCTTTGTGATACAGATGGAATCCCGACTACTGCAAATCCAACTAAAATCCAAAATGAAGTTACCCAAGCTATACTCATATTTCCTGGTGTTACCCCAAATGGAGTTATAAGACCTTCATTTATACTTTGCATGTTACTTATAATATTTGATACTCCACCCCCAGCTATTACTGTTCCTACAAATATAGCAATAGTAGCTATTGTCATTATAATACCTTGCACTGCATCTGATAGTGTTACTGCTCTAAATCCTCCTATAACAGTATGAACTATAACTGTTAATCCAAAAGCTGTAAGTGCTATCTTATAATCAATACCTACAGCTCCTTGTAAAAGTCTAGCTGCTCCTACCCACTGTGCAGCCATTGCAGCTATAAAAAATATAACTATAGATACAGATGTTAGTATAACTACTGCATCTGATTTATATCTTGCTCTTAAAAAATCTGTTATTGTTACTGCATTTATTTTTCTAGCTATTATAGCAAACTTTTTACCAAGTACAGCAAGCGTAAAGTATCCTGTTGGCATTTGAGCCATAGCTAAAAATACCCATCCTAAACCTTGAGTATATGCAGTTCCAGGTCCACCTATAAAACTTCCTGCACTCAGATATGTAGTCACTAAGGTCATAGCTAGTACAAATCCTCCTAGGTCTCTCCCACCTGTCATATATTCATCCATGAACCCCTTTTCCCCATTAGCTTTGTTTTTAGCTCTATTTACAAACTTCATTGAATAAAAACCTACGATAAATACTATTATAAAGTATATTAAAATAGGTAATAAAACTTGATAATTTATGGATTTCATTACTTATATTCCTTTCTATATGCTTTTACTTCGTCTTCATCTAGAGCATCTAGAGACATATTCTTAAAAAATTTATTTATCATAATAACAGTTAAGATTGAAAACAACACGCCTCCAACTATACAGCTCATAAAAAACCATGATGGAAATCCAAACATATAAGAATATTCTTCAACTGGTTTTGATCCCAGTCCATAACCAAATCCAAACCACCATATTAAGTTCACTATACCTAATATTAGACCCATTTTTGCTTCTTTATTACATTGTTTATATCTAGGATCTTCTTCAAATTCCTTCTCATTTTCTTTCATGAAAAGCATCTCCTTCGCTAATATTTCCTTAATATAATATATCCAAAATAAACTTTTCCTATTTTAGAAAATAATTTAAGTATACAATATACATTAAAAATATACATTATCCTAGCAAATATGTCCATAAATAATAGAAATTTTTCTTTTCTCACTAAAAAAACTTGCAAAGAATTTACTTTGCAAGTTTTTTATTAACAAATAATTAGCAAGTAGCCCCACCTACACCATGAAGATCTGCTTCTAATATCTCATCTTTTCTATCTAATATTTCATTTTCTAAAACTTGAGTTTCCATATTTTCAATACCAATTCTATCTATCATATTTCCAAAACGCTCCCCAGTTTTACCTTGTTCTCTATATACAAGTATAGATTTTTCTAATATACTCATCATTTCTTCTTCACTGTATATTCCAGTTATTGGAGTACCCGGTCTTGATGTTTTCCCCCACTTACCACCTAAGTATATTTTAAGTCCTTTTTTACCTTCTTCTATAGCATCAAAGTGACACTTACCTATACATAATCCACAGTTATTACATTTTTCTCTATCTATTTTAGCTTTTCCATCAACCATTGATATTGCACCTATCTTGCAAGTATCTTTAGGCCCGCATTTTTTACATCCTGAACACATGTCTTCATCAAAATCTGGAACAAATTGCCCTATTACTCCAAAATCATTTAAACTAGGTTTTATACAGTTATTTGGACATCCACCTATACCTATTTTAAACTTATGTGGTAATTTTACATCATACCACTTTTCATAGAATTCTTTGTGTAATGTAGTTCCTATAGCTTGTGTATCACACAAACCAAATGTACATACAGTTCCTTTGCATGGAACTATAGGTCTAACCCTAGAACCAGTTCCTCCAGATACTAAGTTATCTTTCTTTAAATATTCTTTTGTGTTTTCTATATCTTCATACTTTATACCAGGTATTTCTAAAGTTAATCTTGATGTTAATGATATATCCCCATTACCATATTTTTTTGCTATTCCAGCTACATTTATTAACTGATCCGCAGTTATAGCTCCATTTTCAGTTATAACTCTGCAAGAAAAATGTTTCCCATCATTATTTGATAAAAACCCTTGCCCCTTAACTGCTTTTCTCATTTCTTCTGTTAATTTCATATTAATTTACCCCCATCTCAATATTTATTTCTTTATTTAAAGCTAATCCACCTTCTAATATTTGTACATCTTTATATCCAAAGTGTTTCATTCTATTGTATGCCAAATATGCTCTCTTCCCTCTAGCACATACTAATAATATCTTATCTTCTATTTCAAACCCTTCTATTTTGCCATTAAGTGTTGCTAAATCTATATACGGTATACCCTCTAATTGAGGTTTTTTGTTTACATCTGCTAATTTATAACTTTCTTGATTTTCCATAAACTCCTTAAATCCAATTACATTTACATCTCCATCTATCTTGTTTAAAAGTACATTTGCAGCATGCCCTAATGGATGTATAGCTGTTGAAAATGGTGGAGCATAAGCTAAGTCTAGATTTTGTAAATCAGCTATTGTTGCATTAAACGTTAAAGCCGTTGCAACTATATCTATTTGCTTGTCTACATTCCCTTCTCCAAATACTTGAGCTCCTAGTACCTTTTTAGTATTTTTATCTGCTATAAGTTTTATAATTATCATCTTAGAATCAGGATAATAATGTGCTTTATCATCTACTGGAACTATTACACTTTCAACTTCATATCCAGCATTTATAGCATCCTTTTCTGTTAAACCAGTTCTTGCTGCATTTAAATTCAATAATTTAACTATTCCAGTTCCTAAAACTCCTTCAAATGGTGTTTTTTCTCCTCCCAGAGTTTTAGCTAAACATCTACCTTCTTTATTTGCAGAAGATCCCATTGGAGACCATGCAGATTTTTTGCTTAATATATTTTTAACTGTTATACAGTCTCCAACTGCAAATATATCTTCATCATTTGTTTGCATATATTCATTAACTTTTATAGTTTTATTTGGTTCAAGGTCTAAACCACAGTCACTTGCTATTTTAGTATTAGCTCTTATCCCCACAGCCATTACTATCATATCTGCTTTCATAGCTCTTTTATCTGTTCTTATTTTAGTTACCTTGCCATCACCTTCAATAGAGTTTAATCGCTCTTTAGTTAAAACCATTATTCCATTTTCCATAAGCTCATCTTCAACATATGAACATACTTCATCATCAAATCCTGGCATTATATGGTCCATCGCTTCTACTAAAGTGGTTTTAACTCCCATTTCATGAAGATTTTCAGCAACTTCAAGTCCTATAAATCCTCCACCAACTACTACTGCTCTTTTTACATTTTTACTTTCTACAACTTCACGAACAGCTATAGCATCACCTGGTGTTCTCATATAATAAACACCTTCTAAATCTATTCCTTCAATAGGTGGTTTTACTGGATCTGCTCCTGTTGCTATAACTAATTTATCATAATTAAAACTTACATTTTCATTTTTTTGTAAGTCTATAGCTTTTACAATCTTGGCCTCTCTATCTATTTCTAGAGCTTCTATGTTAGTTTTAACTTCAACTTGTGTTAAATCAGAAAAGCTTTTAGGCGTATTTACTATTAAATCTGCTTTATTTTCTATAACACCACCGATATAGTATGGAAGTCCACATCCTGCATATGATATATTTTCTCCCTTAGTTATTAGTGTTACATTAAAATTTCTATTTTCACGCTTTAACTTTGCAGCTGTCTTAGTACCAGCAGCAACTCCCCCAATTACTAATACATCCATAGTACCCCTCCAAATTTATATTAATTATATTTTTAACAAATTCTTCTTTAAGTAAAGTGTAACAACTGAGTACTATAATGTAAAATTATAAAAATTTATTGATTTATAATTTAAACTTATAGTACACTTTACTTATCAAAAGCGTATTGGGGGATACTATGATAGATTTCAGATTAAAAACATTTATAGACTTATGTGAAACTAAAAGTTATACAAAAACTGCAAAAAGATTGTGCGTTACTCAACCCGCAGTTAGTCAGCATATCAAATACATTGAAGCTCAATATGACATTAAACTATTTAACTACACAGGGAAAACATTATCACTAACTCGAACTGGACAGGACTTTTTAAATAATGTTTTAAAGTTAAAAACTATGTCACTATCTATCGAAAATAATATAAAAAATTCAACTTGTACTACAAGATCTCTTTCCTTTGGAGCTACTCGTAGTATAGGTGAGTTTGTAATGCCTGATATAATTAAAACTTATCTAAGGGAATGCCCAAACTCAAATTTATCTATGATAATCGATAATACAACAGTTCTTCTAGATCTGTTAAAAAAAGGCGCTCTAGAGTTTTGTTTTATAGAGGGCCATTTTAATAAAGCTGATTATGAAACAAATTTACTTAGTTATGAAGATTTTGTTTTTATTGCTTCACCCGACAATCCACTTTCTAGTAAATCTAATTTGTCTGTGGAAGACTTATTTAGCCAAAATTTAATTCTTCGCGAAAAGGGCTCTGGAAGCAGAGATATATTTGAGATGTGGCTTTATGAAAGAAATTATTCAGCAAAGAATTTTTCTACTCTTCTTCAAGTTGGAAATATTAATTTAATAAAGGATTTAGTTAAAAATAACTTTGGTATTTCAATAATTTATAAAGTTGCTGTGATTGATGAATTAAATAAAAATGAATTATCAGTTTTAGATGTTAAATCTCTAAACCTATCCCATGAATTTAACTTTATATTTTTAAAAGATTCAATATTCGCTTCGGATTACATAGATTTTTATAATAAAATAAATAGCTTCTAAAATTAAGTTTTATTTACATTATGAATTTTAATATCAAAATACTTTTAAAATGGCTTCTTTACTAAACTTTTAGTATTTTACTTTTTTAAATTTCAAAAATTAAATTTTTTAAAAATTAAAAAAGTTGTTGTGAAAACTTTTTCCTCAGTGCTATAATTCAAATCAAGAACTAGATAAATATTTAACTAACAATATTTAACTTATATTTATCTTTCAAAGGGGGAAATTTTTATGTCGGCAGGTATGTTAATAGGTTTAGGAGTTTGTGTAATTTTAGCTGGTATTTCTACATTTTTCGGTGATCTTCAGCATATAGTTGGAGCTCCTATGATAGGTTTATTTCTTGGTGCTTTATTTGGAAATATAAAACCAGCTAAAGGTGATTATAAAAAGGGAACTACATATGCAGCAAAAAAACTTTTAAAATTTGGTATTATTTTAGCAGGCGCTACACTTAACTTTAACGCGATAATTCAAACAGGTGGGAATGCTCTTCCACTTATCATTACAAATATATGTATGTCTTTTGCAACTGCATTACTTGTTGGTAAAATGCTTGGAGTTTCAATAAATACAAGAAGATTAGTTGGTTCTGGTACTGCTATATGTGGTGGTACTGCTATAGCTACGGTTAGTCCAATAATAAATGCAAATGATGATGAAATGGCTTATGCTTTAACTGCGATATTCTTATTTGATGTATTTGCAGCACTTGCATTTCCATTTATAGCTCAAGGTTTAAATTTATCACCAGATCAATTTGGTTTACTTGCAGGAACTGCAATAAGTGATACTTCTAGTGTTGTTGCAGCAGGAGATACTTTTGCTAAGATTACGGGAATCGCTTCAGCAGCTGAACTTCCAGTTATAGTTAAGCTTACTCGTACAACATTCTTAGTTGTTGTAGCTGTTGTATTCACTTTCGTTATGGTTAATGAAAAAAGAAAAGAAGCTCAACTTGCAAATGTAAATGGAGGAAGTGGTTCAAGTAGTGAACCTGAAAAGTCTTTCGGTAAAATAGTTATGGATGTTTTCCCTTGGTTTATATTAGGATTTTTAGGTATGGCAATCTTAAATACATTTGGAGTTTTTCCAGAATCTATGTCTCCATTTTTCAAAAAAGGTTATAAGTTCTTAGTAACTACAGCTTTAGTTGGTGTTGGTTATAAGATAAATATAAAAGACTTATTTACAAAAGGTGTAAAACCTATGATTTTAGGAGGTATAACTTGGGCTGTTGTTGCAATAGTTGCAATGAGTTATGTACTTATATTTATGTAAATAATTTAAAACATATATTAAAAGGGATGACTTAGTCATCCCTTTTTGTTTATTAAATAATATTAGAATTTATTTTTTAAAGTTAACTTTTCTTACATTATCTTTACTAGATTTATTTATATTTTTAGATATTGTTCCTTCTTTTAAGCCTAGTAACTCTTCTACATCATTTGCATATATACTTAGTCCATAATTTGATAAATTATTCATAAATAAACCTTCATTCATCATTTTATTTTCTATTATCATATCATAACCTTTTTTAAGTAATATAGGCTGAGTAGATTTTATATTGTCATCTAATGGTTCTTTTTTACCCCATCCATTTTTATCTAATTCATTCATTAAGTACATATATTTTTTATAACTTACTTTACCTAACTGGTATCCTCTAAGTATCATGGCCCATATAGGTACTATCCATTTTTTCTTTAGTTCTATATAATCTTCTAGTTCATATACACCATCTAAATCAGCTATAAAGCTTTCCTTTGGCATTAAGAATGCACATGCAAATTCATCTTTTGAAAACTTTTTAGATTGTATATTTGCTTCAATTGATATTATATAAGCTAATTCATAAGCTAAATCATAATTTCTTATAGGAGCTGATTTTCTGTCATTTCCTAAAGATACAAAGTATCTTGGAATTTTATCTATACTTTGTTTTTGAGTAAATGCTAAAGCTCCTTTTTTATCTATATTTGTAGCTGATATAAATATACCATTTACTTCAAGAAGACTAACCATGTTTCCTATTGGTCCATCACCTAATTCAAAATGATTTCTTACTTGCTCTGCTAATATTTCTATATCGTCATTTCTATTTAACCCTTCTGGTAAATTCATTTCTGGGAATTTTATATATCCTTGTACAAATGCTAATAATCTATGAGTCATAACTAATTTTTCTTTAAATGCTATATCATCAACTCTAGGTAATGTAGATTCCGTTCTTATATGTGCATTTTCAACTACTACATTTACAGCATCTTTTTCACTGAAATAATCTTTTGGGAAGTTTAGTGCATTAGCCATTTTCATTTCATTTTCTAATGTTGGCTTATATTTATCACCTTCAAAAGCTAATATATCCTTTTTATTTATTTTAGTTTCGTTAGCTAAAACATCTACAGTTTTACCTCTATATACTCTCGCATTTCTTAATTTTTTTCCACTAAATATATTTTTACTCATATGTTTTCTACCTTTCATTATTTATGTCAATAAATCTAATATTTCATCATTAGATAGATTTTTTAATACACTTGAATCTGATAATTCATTACTTATTATATCATCAATCAATTTACTTTTATTTTCTTGAAGCTTTACAATTTTTTCTTCTATAGTACCTTTAGCTATAAGTTTTATAACTTCTACAACTTCTTGTTGTCCTAGTCTATGAGCTCTATCACTTGCTTGATTTTCAACAGATATATTCCACCATGGATCAAAGTGAATCACTGTGTTTGCAGAGGTTAGATTAAGTCCAGTACCTCCTGCTTTTAAAGATATTAAAAATACTTTTTTATTAGGATTTCCATTAAATTCATCAACTAATTTAATTCTATCTATAGCTTTAGTTTGTCCATCTAAATAATTATAATCTATTTTTTCTTTATCAAGTATAGCACCTATATTCTGTAGTACACTTGTAAATTGTGAAAATACTAATATTTTATTATTATTTTCTATTGAATCTTTTAATATTTCTACACAAGCATTTATCTTTGAACTTTTTCCTTTGTAGTCAGTTACTATTAAGCTTGGATCTAGACACAATTGTCTAAGCTTTGTTAGATATGAAAGTACTGTTATTTTATCATTGCTTTCATATTTATCTTGTAATTTTCTTTGTATTTCATCTACATAAGTTTTATATATTTTTCGTTGTTCTTTACTCAATTCTACTAAAAACTTCTTCTCTATTTTATCAGGCAATTCTTTTATAACCTGTTTTTTAGTTCGTCTTAATAAAAATGGTTTTATAAGTTTTTTTAGTCTTATCATATTGCTTTCATCTCGAATAAATATAGCATTAAACTTACTTACATTATATAAATATCCAGGCATTATAAAATCAAAAATTGACCAAAGCTCCAATAAATTATTTTCTATAGGAGTACCCGTAAGTGCAAATTTGCTTTTAGCTTTTATTCCCTTAACTGCATCTGTAGCCATAGATGTTGGATTTTTAATATTTTGAGCTTCATCTATAATACAATAATCAAAATTTATTTCTTCATACTTATCACAATCATTTCTTAAAGATCCGTATGTAGTTAGTAAAACATCTATATCATCAAGGTTATTTATCACATTTTCTCTTTCTTTTTTAGTACCGTGTACTATTCCTATTTTTAAACTTGGTGCAAAGTTTTCAAACTCACTTTTCCAGTTATGTATAAGAGATGTAGGAGTTATAACTATACTCTTATTTCCTTTTTTAGACAATAGGAAAGTTATAGTTTGAAGTGTTTTACCTAGCCCCATCTCATCGGCTAATATTCCTCCAAATCCATAATAATCAAGTGTTTTAAACCACTTAAAACCTTCTAATTGGTAATCTCTAAGATTTGCATTTAAGCCATTTGGTATTTCAAAATCTATATTATTAATATTTTCAAACTTATCTACAATACGCTTAGTATTTTCTATACCTTCAATGTATGGAAGTTTCTTTTCTGTAATTATATCATTTATATACATTGCTTTACTTTCATGTATATTCATTTCTTTTACACTACTAGTAAATCCTAAACTTTCCATAAGTTTAAAAATTTCTTTAGTTTCATCTTCTTCTAGATTTATAAAGTTTCCATTTTTCAATTTATAAAATCTTTTATTAGCTTTAAAAGATTTTAGTATTTCTTTATATTCCTTATTATCTACTTCATCTATATTAAACTTAAATTCTAAATAGTGATTAATTTCTTCTCCTAGTCCAACTTTTATATTAGTTGAATTATATACTTTTCTTTCTTTGAATTTATCTGAATAATAAACTTCTCCTATATTTTTAAGTCGATTAATTTCTTTAGTTAAAAAATCATATAACTGAGAATCATCACCTTTAAATACATACTTTCCTTTATCTTTTTCAAAATAATATGTGTATAACCTATATATAGATTCTTCTTCTTTTTCAACATCTCTAATAACAAACTTGCCATCTTCTTGTCCATCATATTGCATTTTAACGTCACAAATTATTTTTGAATCTTCTAAATCAAAATAATACTTAATAATTAAGTCTTTAGTTATATTATTAGTTATACTATCGTCTATATTAACACTACTAGATATTTCTTTAAGCTTTGGAATTAAATTTGTTAAACACTCACTTATTTCTTCACTTTCAAATTCTATAGATTCATACTCTTTTAATACTTCATATAGCTTTTTATAGTAAATTCCATCTATATCTGAAAGTAAATATACATTACCTTCATAAAAAACTACATCACCTTTAGTTGATAAAGGTATTGGCAAATTTTTATTATTTGAAATTACTATTTTTTCATTTACTTTTTTAATATCTACATTTATGGGAATATTGCCTTCTATTATTTGTGGTTTATAGCTTTTTCTTTCATAATTAAAAGTAAATTCTTTATATTTTAAAGTCTTAATTAATCGCTTAAGTAAGCTAGAATTTAATATCATATATCTATTTTTTCTTGCATTTATATTATCAAATAAACTTAGCCCATAATCTTCTATAAACTGAGCTAAATTTTCATCATCTTCAAAACAACTACTTTTAGGATCATACATAAAGTTTCTGCCATAGACTATGCTACTTCCTTCTACTCTAGCAGTTGCAAATTGTTTAAAATCCTTTAGTGCATACATTTTATCATTACCTATTTTAAATTCTACTTCTAAAGTATCATTTAAATAACTTGTTATTTCAACTTCTAAATTAACTTTTTCTTTTGGAATAACTTTAAAGTAATTAAGTAAATCCTTATTTATAAATCTTGTATTTACCTTAGGTTTAGTTTTTTCTTTTATACCCAGTGTTTTTAATTTTAAGTTGTCTATTGCACTTAACTTTAAACCATTTATTTCTTTTAAAGCAATAGATGCTATATGTTTACAAACAAAATTATTATCTAATGTTGTGTTTTGATTAAAGTCTTCACAAGTACAACCACTACTAATTATATATTTATTATCTAAATCTAATATTAAAAAACAATCATATATTTCTCTTTGATTTTTAGATACTACACTTCCATAAAAACTTATTTTGTCATCTTCTTTAGAATAATTACTTTCCTCAATGTATCCTTCTTTATAATAATTTCTTCCTCGATCTAGTCTATATTTGTCAGTATTTTGCGATAATACTTCATTTACTATTTTAAAATCCATCTACTCACCTAATTTCTTTTTAAGTCGTAATCTCTATTATATAATTTTTAAGAAAAATAATAAAGACTATAGTTTAAAATAATAAACTATAGTCTTTGACTTGTGATTTTAATTTATTTATTTTTATATTCTAATCCCCAACTTATAATATTTTTAACTATACCACCTATAATAAATATAACCCATGATATCTCCCAATTGTTATAAGTAAAACTTACTATAAAATAAATTACTAAGACTAATGAATTTACTATTGATTGTACTCTTCTT
>NZ_JBOFKN010000182.1:0-16246 GCF_051657365.1 Paraclostridium sp. | reverse complement strand
ATAGTATAGATATAAGTGAAAATTTACATATAAATGATGATGTAAGGTTAAGTGAAGAATTAATTGAATTTATAGCTGAAAGAGATGAAAAATTACTTGATAAATACTTTAATGATTTATACGAAAAAGATTTATGGATAGAAGCTTTAATTAGAAACATAAAAGAGTGTAATATATATCCTATACTTAAAGGATCGGCATTACAAGATATAGGAATTGATGATTTTTTAGTTAAATTAGATTTTTTAAGTTATACTCAATATAAAATAGATGATAGTTTTTTAGGGAAAGTATATAAGATTAAATATGATGAAAATAAAAGTAGAATAACGTATATAAAGATAATTAGTGGAAGTGTAAAAGTTAAAGATGAAATCACATATATAGTAGATGATAAAAAAATAACTGAAAAAATAAATAACATTAGACTGTACAATTCTAATAAATTTGAAAGTATAAATGAAGCTTTAGCTGGGCAAATAGTTGCTGTTAAAGGTATTACTAATGCTACATCTAATAACTATATATTTTACAAAGATATAGATTTAAATCAATTTGAAAATATAAAAATAGATATAGACGTAGTACCTACACTGAAGTCAAAGGTTATCTTTGATAAAAAATTAAATATAAGAGAAGTAATAGATGCGTTTAAGATACTAAACTGTGAAGAGCCAGCTTTAAAAGTTGAATGGAATGAAGCTTTAAAAGAAATACATATTCACGTTATGGGGAAAGTACAATTAGAGGTTTTAAAAGAAATAGTTAAAGATAGATTTAATATAGATATAGATTTTGCTAAATGTGAAATTTTATATAAAGAAACTATAAAAGAAAAAACTATAGGTTATGGGCACTTTGAACCATTAGGACACTATAGCGAGGTTCATTTAGAGATTGAGCCTTTAAGTAGAAATAAAGGAATTGAATTTGAAAGCAAAACTCATGTAGATGACTTATCTATAGGACATCAGAATCTAGTTAAAACTCATATATTTGAGAAAGAACATAGAGGAATATTGGGTGGGTATCCAATAACAGATATTAAAGTAAGCTTGATTACAGGAAAGGCACACACTAAACACACTAGTGGGGGAGATTTTAGACAAGCTACACTTAGAGCCTTAAGGCAAGGTTTAGAACAAATTGAAAATATGTTATTAGAACCTTTCTATAAATTTAAAATAGAAGTAGACTCTGATTACTTAGGGAGAGTTTTATCAGATATACAAAAAATGCATGGTGTATTTGAAACACCACTTATAAGAGATGAAATATGTATTATAGAAGGAAAAGGACCTGTTGCTACATTTATGGATTACCCACTAGAATTAATTAGTTTTAGTAAGGGTAGTGGAAGTATAAGTGTTATATTTGATGGATATTACGAGTGTCATAATTCGGATGAGGTTTTAGACGGAAAAAACTATGATAAAAATAGTGATAGTGAATATACATCAAATTCTATATTTTGTTCTAAAGGTCAAGGATATGTAATTAAAGGTAGAGAAGCGAAAGATCATATGCATTGTTTAAAATAATATAATTAATAAAAAAGCTCATAAGGTATCTTATGAGCTTCTTTTATTGCTATTTATAGGCAATATGTTACAATAATATACAGTAAATTATAATAAAAAGGAGAAAATATGGATTTTTTAAATAAAATAAAAAAAATATGCATACCACTAATATTTGTTTTTGTTCTTGTATTAATGACAGGGTGTGAAAGCAAAGATACTTTAGAAGTTAAAAGTAAGACTGATGTAAAATCTTATAACAATGAAAATGAAAACAATACTAATTCAAACTCTGAAAATACAGAATCTGAATTACATTTTATAGATACTGGTAATAGCGATGCAATTCTTATAAAACAAGGAGATAAAGCAGCTCTTATAGATGGAGGAGATAATGATGATGAAGATAGAGTTGTAAATTATCTTGAAAGTCATGGAATTAAAGAATTAGAGTATGTTTTTGCAACTCATCCACATGCAGATCATATAGGAGGTCTAGATGAAGTGGTAAATTCAATACCAGTAAAAAATGTATATGTGAGCAATGGAGATGCTAATACGAAAACGTATACAGATTTTATACATGCTATGGCTAATAAAGGATTATACCCAAGTGTACCTTTATTAAATAGTGAGTTTGAATTAGGAACATCTAAATTTAAAGTTTTATCTGTTGCAAATACTGAGGATCCAAACAATAATTCAATTGTTCTTGAATATATAAATGGTAATGATAAAGTACTTTTAATGGGAGATGCTGAATCGCAAATAGAATCTAGTATAAATGTGGAAGATGTAGATTTATTAAAAGTTGGACATCATGGATCTCATAGTAGTTCAACTTCTTCATTTATAAATAAAATAAAACCAGAATATGCAGTTATAATGGTTGGAAAAGATAATAAATATGGACATCCACACAAAGAAACAATGGATTTATTAAAACATGATAACATAGAAGTACATAGAAGTGATGAGTGTGGAGATATAGTTTTTAAATCAACTGGAGATGGGTTAATCGTCGATTGTAAAAAGGGAAGTTATAATAGTGGCAATGAAAATGGATATAAAATAAATTCTAAAAAAAATTCAATAGATAATAAAAATAACACAACATTAAAAAATAACATTGGATTACAACAAAAAGTTGAAGTTAATGAAGGTGAAATTGTTTATTGGACACCAAAAGGGAAATCGTATCATTCAAGTAATAGTTGTCAAACATTAAGTAAAAGTAAAACAATACTTTCAGGAACAAAAGAGGAATCAGGAAAAAATGATCCTTGTGATAAATGCAATTAATAAAAAATTCTATTTAAATTTTAATTGAATAATTACCTAATTACTGATATATTATAGTATTGTTAAAATAAATAAGAATTTATATTAAAATAATAGGCATAAGTTTTTATCATCAGGAGGAAATATGATAGATATAGAAGAATTAAGATTTGAATTTGTAGCACAAGGTGATTCACAAGAAGTAGATTTTACAGGTCTTTGCCATATAACTGAAGATCTTTTATGGTATTGTGAAGATAGTGAGACCATAGTATTTGGATTTGAAGATGATAGTGAATATAGATTAAATATAACTGAAGATACAGAGTTTGAAGATATACAAGACTTTTTTGACAATATAGGTGAAGATCAATGTATATCTGATAGTATAAGTATAAAACTGTTAAATAGAAGAGATTAAAAATAAAAGTTACTTTATAAAAAGTTTTATTTTGATGGAATAATATAGTAAAAAAATTGCAAAAAAGGTATACATATTTAAAATACATGCTATAATATATAGTGTAGTAACAAGTGATTACTATAATTAAATAAATGAAGTGAAAGCTTCATGTAGGTATTTAGGAGAACATTTCAATGACTAATGGAATAGTAAAATGGTTTAACAGTGAAAAAGGATTTGGATTTATATCAGTAGAAGGTGGAGATGATGTATTCGCTCATTTCTCAGCTATACAAAGAGATGGATTCAAGACTTTAGAAGAAGGTCAAAAAGTAAGCTTTAATATAGTTGAAGGTGCTAGAGGTCCTCAAGCAGAAAACATAACTATATTATAATTATAGATTGCATCTAAAAAAGACTCTCATATATGAGAGTCTTTTTTCGTGGGAAAAACACATTAATGTCAAATGAAATGTATTTTTTGTATATTAAAATATAACATATATAAAATAAATTAATATATACTTATTACAAAGGTTTAGTTTAAAACATACATAAGTATTACTTTTTTAATTTTAATAAAGGGGGATAATATATGGTTTTATTTAATCCAGTAGTAATCTCTATTGCTGTAATGATAGTACTTTGTTTGTGTAAATTCAACGTATTACTATCAATACTTGTAGCAGCAATAGTTGCAGGTGTTTGCTCAGGTATGCCAATAGGGGATACAATGAGTATTTTAGTTGGGGGTATGGGAGGAAATGCAGAAACAGCACTAAGTTATATATTACTTGGGGCATTAGCAGTAGCAGTTAGCAAGACAGGACTAGCATCAATTCTAGCAAAGAAAATATCTAAAATAGTTAAAGGTAAAAAGATAACTCTGATCCTATTATTAGCATTCATAGCGTGTTTCTCACAAAATCTTATTCCGGTACATATAGCATTCATACCAATATTGATTCCATCACTTTTAGGACTTATGAATAAATTGAAAATTGACAGAAGAGGTGCAGCATGTGCACTAACATTTGGATTAAAAGCACCATACCTTGCAATTCCAGTTGGATTTGGATTAATATTTCAAAATATCATAAGAGATCAGATGATAGCTAATGGAATAGATGCAACAACAAGCATGGTAACTGGTGTAATGTGGATACCGGCATTAGGCATGTTTTTTGGGTTATTAGTAGCTATATTTATAAGTTATAGAAAACAAAGAGAATATAAAGATATAGAAATAGAAGGCATTGAAAATGAAGAAATTGATGAAAAAATGACATCTAAACATTGGTGTGCTTTTTTAGGAGCTATAACTGCCTTTATAGTTCAAATTGCAACTGGATCACTTCCGCTTGGAGGACTATGTGCTATAATTGTTTTATTTATAACTGGGGCTATTAAATTCAGTGAAATAGATGATTTAGTAGATGGTGGAGTAAAAATGATGGGACTTATAGGATTTATAATGTTAGTTGCTGCTGGTTATGGAAGTGTGTTAAGAGAAACTGGAGCTGTTGAAAATTTAGTCGCATCTGTTTCTGGAATAGTAGGGAACAGTCAATTTATAGGCGCTTTACTTATGCTTTTAGTAGGTCTTTTAGTTACAATGGGAATAGGAAGTTCATTTGGAACATTGCCTATAATAGCTGCTATATATTGTCCTTTAGGACTTAGTTTAGGATTTAGTATACCAGCTATTATATTATTAGTTGGAGTTGCTGGAGCCCTTGGAGATGCAGGTTCGCCAGCTTCGGATAGTACACTAGGACCAACAGCAGGTCTTAATGCGGATAAACAACATGACCATATTTGGGATACTTGTGTTCCTACATTTTTACATTACAATATACCACTATTAATATTTGGAATAATAGGAGCGATGATTTTATAATTTAATACAAATAAAAATAAGGCCAGGTATTTTGTACGGGTCTTATTTTTATTTGTATTAAATGAATAAAATTTAAATTAAAGTTTAAATTAATAAAATAGATTTAATAAAAAAATAGCATATTTAAAATATGTATAATTAAAATGATTTTAAATGTATAGAAAATATTTAAAATTGAAATAAAAAATATAATTGCAAATTTAAAAAATTTAGAGAATTTTGTAAAAATATGTGGTATAATCGATTTAGAAAAAAAAAGGAAGGTGAATTATATGAATAAAAAATTGCCTAAAGAAGCTTATGGAGGCGTATCTGGAAAAGATTATGTTCCATACATAACAGATAAGTCTAAAACAGGCGCAAACGTTATGGTATTAATAATTGGTATTATTTTAGCAGTTATATTTGCAGCATCTACAGCTTACTCAGGTATGAAAGCTGGACTTACAGTTGCGGCTGGTATACCAGGGTCTATAATAGGGTCAGCATTTATTGCAGCATTGGCAAGTGGAAAAGGTATTCTAGGGAAAAATATAGTACAAGGTATGGCAAGTGGAGGAGAATCAGTTGCCAGTGGTATGATATTTGTACTACCTGCTATATTATTAATTGGTAGTCAAGTTACTTTTTTAGAAGGTTTAGGCGTTGGAGTAGCTGGAGTTTTATTTGGAATTGGAATTTCTTCATTAGTTTATAATTACTTAATAATTGAAGAACATGGAAAGCTTATGTATCCAGAATCAATGGCTATATGTGAAACACTTGTAGCTTCGGATGCAGGTGGAGATTCTATGAAATACATGGGAATTGGATTTGGAATAAGTGGAATTATTACAGTTTTAACAGGATCATTTTTAAATGTAGCAAACAATGTTATAAGTTTTATAGGAACAAAGTTCTATAAATACAAATTTGAAGTTGAAGTTAACCCACTTCTTTTAGGAATAGGTTTTATAGTAGGACTTGAAGTTTCATTAACAATGTTTGCAGGATCTATTTTAGCAAACTTTGGGATAATGCCTTTAATTTCTTACTTTACTGAGATGGCAGGCGAAGGAGCTATGGTTTGGAATAATCCTGCAATGGCAATAAGCCAAATGGGTGTAAATGATATAGCAGGTAACTATGTAAAATATATAGGAGCTGGTATGATGCTTTGCGGTGGTATAATAGGAGCAGTTAAACTTATACCAACTATAATAGCTTCTGTAAAAGAAACTATGAATGCTAAAGGATCAGCAGATGGAGAAAGTTCAGCTGTACAAACTATAATATTAATAGGTGGAGTTGTAATTGCAGCTATATCAGCATTCTTTATATCTGGAAGTATAACAATGGCGGTTGTTGGAGCTATTGTATCATTATTCTTAGCAGCATTATTTATTATAGTTGCTGGACGTTTAACAGGTACTATAGGAACATCAAACTTACCGGTATCAGGTATGACAATAGCATCTTTAGTTATAGTAACATTAGTATTTGTTATAATGGGATGGACAGATTTAGAAGCTAACAAATCATTATTATTATTTGGAACATTCATAGTTGTTGCAATAGCAATAGCTGGAGGTTATAATCAATCTCAAAAGGTAACTTATATAATAGGTGGAAGTAAAAATGAAATGCAAAAGTACTTTGCAATAGCTGGTATAGTAGGGGTAGTAGTAGTAGTAGGAACTATATTATTACTTTCAAGCCAACTTACAATTACAGGAGATAATCCTCCATTTGCATTACCACAAGCTAACTTAATGTCAACATTAACTTCAGGTATAATGTCAGGGCAATTACCTTGGGTTATGATAATAGTTGGAGTATTTATGGCGATAGTTTTATACTTCTTAGGATTACCTATAATGACGGTTGCAATAGGATTCTATTTACCAATAGCAACAACTTCTATAATATTAATAGGAGCATTAGTACGTGTTCTTGTTGAAAAAACTTCTAAGAGTGAAAATGAAAAAGAAGCTAAAGTTTCAAATGGTATAAGTTTATCATCAGGACTTGTTGCAGGTGGATCTATAATAGGATTAATCGGTATAATATTACAAGTTTCAGGTGTTATAAAATCAGCAGGACCACAAGGATTTGCTTCAGGGAATATGATGGCGATAATATTATTAGCAGTTCTAGTTGTATTCACTGCATTACCGATTATTTCATCTAAGGTAAAGAAGAATGAAAACTAATGAAGATGTTTTAAATATAGTATTTAAAATATGTGATAAAATAGAGTATGAAGTAAATGAAGATGGAATTGTTACTATACTTGAAAAGCAAGACCATAAAATACAAAGGGCTTTTAGAAAATTAAAATTTAAAATTCCAATGTATAAAAAAGTTGAACTAGATAAGTATGGAAGTTATATATTTTTACAAGTTGATGGAAATAATAATGTTGAAGAAATAGGGAAAAAATTAGAATTAAAATATGGAGAAGAATCACATCCTCTTTATGAAAGACTACTTCTATTTTTAAACCATATTGATGTTAATTGTAAATATATTGAAAAATTATAAATAAGTAATACTATGAAAAGACTTCTATTAAAAAATAGAAGTCTTTTTTATTAAATTAAATATTGAAATTGTACAAATGAAATAGACTGAAAAACTAAAATATAAAAAATACTTGAAAAATTCGAAGAATATGATAAGGTATTATAGTGTGGTACTAAAAATAAGGAGGACATATATGACATCACAAAAAAATGGAAATTCAGCTAGGAATCTTATTTTAACAATTGTATTAATATTATTTACATGTGTTACTTTTTCTAGTAAAACTTTTGCACAAGAGAAAGAGTTAAATTTAAAAGATATAAATGGAGATTTTTTAAAAACTGGAAAAAAATATTATATATCAAATGATACTTTTAAAAATAGAGGATTAACATTTGAAGTATATAATAACTGGGATTATGTATTAGCTACTAATGAAAAAAATGACGGTGAAATACATGGGACACCTATACAATTATACATAGAAAATACTAATGAAAAAGATGGCTTACTAATAGGTAAATCAGATAAGGTTATTCTAAAAATGCAAAATCATAACTGGGAAGGTCATAAATATTTTAAGTTTGATAGAACAGGTGGTTATGTTTGGTTAGATAAAGATGGGACTACAGTTTCTTTAGAACAAGATAATTACAAAGATGGAATAGCTATGAATGCTGGTTCAAAAGTAACTAAGTACTATGATAGCTTTGGAAGAATCACTGGAAGTGAACTTCAAAAATATAGTGTAACAGATGATACTTACCTTTATTTATTCCCATCAGGTCAAGTATTTGGAGATTCAAAAAAACTATGGCTTAGTGTATATATGAGAAGACATTTTCATATAAATAATGAAGAATTAATAGAAATGAAGCCTACATATTTCTTTACACCTGCTGTATAGATTATGATGATTTAAAATAAAGCTAGTATTTTATACTAGCTTTATTTTAAATTATGAAAAAATATAAATTTTATATATTGAGATATCTTAGTTTAATAATTTAAAACAAATTAAAATTAAAAATTATTTCTAGTATGATAATTTAGAAAATAATTAAAATTCTGCAAAAGTTAGATTTCGAAATAATGTGATATAATGGAAATAATCAAAATAAAGGAAGGTGAATTTACATGAGCAATAAAAAATTACCTAAGGGAGCTTATGGAGGAGTATCTGGAAAAGATTATGTTCCTTACATAACAGACAAGTCAAGTACCGGCGCAAATATAGCAGTGTTAATCATTGGTATAATTTTAGCAGTTATCTTTGCAGCATCGACAGCATATTCAGGTATGAAAGCTGGACTTACAGTTGCAGCAGGTATTCCAGGATCTATAATAGGTTCAGCATTTATTGCAGCATTCGCTAGTGGAAAAGGTATTCTTGGAAAAAACATAGTACAAGGTATGGCAAGTGGAGGAGAATCAGTTGCCAGTGGTATGATATTCGTGTTACCAGCTATTTTATTAATTGGTAGCCAAGTTACATTTTTAGAAGGATTTATTGTTGGAGTTGGTGGAGTTCTATTTGGTATAGGAGTTGCATCACTTGTTTATAATTATTTAATAGTTGAAGAACATGGAAAGCTTATGTATCCAGAATCAATGGCTATATCTGAAACACTTGTGGCATCAGATGGTGGCGGAGATTCAATGAAATATATGAGTATGGGATTTGGAATAAGTGGAATTATTACAGTTTTAACAGGTTCATTCTTAAACGTAGCAAATAACGTTATAAGTTTTGTTGGAGATAAATTCTATAAATGTAAATTTGAAGTTGAGGTTAATCCACTTCTTTTAGGTATAGGATTTATAGTAGGACTTGAAGTTGCATTAACAATGTTTGCAGGTTCTATTTTATCTCATTTTGGTATTATGCCTTTAATAGGATACTTTACTGATTTAGCAGGAGAAGGAGCAAAAGTATGGAATGATCCTTCAATGCCTTTAAATCAAATGGGTGTAAATGATATAGCAGGTAACTATGTAAAATATATAGGAGCTGGTATGATGCTTTGTGGTGGTATAATAGGAGCAGTTAAACTGATACCAACTATAATAGCTTCTGTAAAAGAAACACTTAATGCAAAATCATCATCAGGAGATTCAAATGAAAATTCAACTCTTCAAAATATAATATTATTAAGTGGAGCTGTAATAGCATTTGTAGCAGGATTTATTATATCTGGAAGTATAGCAATGGCAATTATTGGATCAATTGTATCATTATTCTTAGCAGCACTATTTGTTATAGTTGCTGGACGTTTAACAGGTACTATAGGAACATCAAACTTACCAGTATCAGGTATGACAATAGCATCTTTAGTTATAGCTACATTAGTTTTTGTTATAATGGGATGGACAGATTTAGCAGATAATAAATCATTATTATTATTCGGTACATTTATAGTTGTTGCTATATCTATAGCAGGTGGATACAGCCAATCTCAAAAGGTAACTTACATAATTGGTGGTAGTAAAAGTGAAATGCAAAAATACTTTGCAATAGCTGGTATAGTAGGTGTAATAGTTGTTGTAGGTACAGTAATATTACTTTCAAATCAACTTACAGTTACAGGAGATAATCCTCCATTTGCATTACCACAAGCTAACTTAATATCAACATTAACTTCAGGTATAATGTCAGGACAATTACCATGGGTTATGGTTATAGTTGGAGTATTTATGGCAATAGTTTTATACTTCTTAAACTTACCTATAATGACAGTTGCAATAGGATTCTATTTACCAATAGCAACAACTTCTATAATATTAATAGGAGCATTAATTCGTGTATTTGTTGAGAAAACTTCTAAAGGTGATAAAGAAAAAGAAGTTAAAGTTTCAAATGGTATAAGTTTATCATCAGGACTTGTTGCAGGTGGATCTATAATAGGATTAATCGGTATAATATTACAAGTTTCAGGTGTTATAAAATCAGCAGGACCACAAGGATTTGCTTCAGGAAACATGATGGCATTTATATTATTAATAGTGTTAGTAGTACTTACTGCATGGCCAATTGTTAAATCTAAGGTAAAAAATAATGAAAAATAATGAAGATATTTTAAATATAGTTTTTAAAAAAAGTGATAAAATCGAATATGAAGTAAGTAAAGACGGTATCGTTACTGTGAAGGAAAAGCAAGATCATAAAATACAAAGGGCTTTTAGAAAGTTGAAATTTAAAATTCCAATGTATAAAAATGTGGAGCTAGATAAATATGGTAGCTATATATTTTTACAAGTTGATGGAGAAAGAACTGTAGAAGAGATAGGTAAAAACCTAGAATTAAAATATGGTGAAGAATCTCATCCTCTTTATGAAAGACTGCTTCTTTTCTTAAATCATATAGAAGTCAATTGTAACTATATTGAAAAAATAATTAAATAAAATAATAAAAGGATATCTTAAAACACATTGTTAATAGAAAAAACAATAAGTTTTGAGATATCCTCTTTTTTATATTTTAATATATAATAACTATTTATTTATCATATAATTCAGCTACTGCATCCCAATTTATTACATTCCAAATATTTTTTATATAGTCAGCTCTAGCATTTTTATATTTTAAATAATAAGCATGCTCCCAAACATCAATTGTAAGTATTGGTGTTAATCCATACTTTAGAGTTGTATCTTGATTAGATGTTGATTTTACAAATAAATTTTTATTTTTATCCATAACTAATGATGCATATCCAGATCCAAATTGATTTAAAGCTTGTTTATTTAATTCATCTTTTAACTCTTCTACACTTCCAAAAGTTGCATTGATTTTTTCAAGTAAATTGCCACCTGGCATAGTAAATGCTTTTGGAGATAAAATTGAGAAATACAAGTTATGATTATAAACTCCACCACCTTGATTTATAACCCCTTGTCTTATTTCTACAGGCAAATTATCTACATTTTCTAATATTTCTTTTAAAGTTTTTCCATATGTAAGTTCTTCATAACCTTTTAAAAGATTATTTAAATTATTTACATAAGTCTGAAGATGTTTGCTATAGTGAACTTCTATAGTTTTTGCATCTATATATGGTTCTAATTCGTCAAATTCATAAGGCAATATTATTTTATCAAACATTAAAAACACCTCTTTCTTATTTTAGTATAATTAATATATTCCCCTAAACTTACAATATAAACTTAAATAATAAAATTTAAAAGTAATTTAATTATTTTGAAAATTATATATGATATAATTATATGAATAAATAATACAGCAAACCTATGATATTTAGCGAATATATTGTTTAAACAACTAAATAAAGGATATTATGTAAGTATAAATATTAAATTACAGGAGTATGCTAATGACTACAAAAAAAGAAATACTAAAAGAAATAAAATTAGAATCAAAATATTTTTGCGATAAATTTTTCAGTGATGATTATTATAAAGTTGTTAACAAACTTATAAAAAGTTTAAATGAAAATAAAAATTTTTCTATGGATAAAGGGAAAATATTAGGTTGGGTAGCAGGACTTATATATGTTGTAGGAGAAGATAGCAAATTATTTGATCAGAAAAATTTTTATAAAGGAAAAATATATATGTCAAAAGCAGAACTTTCTAGATGTATAAATATAAGTATTACTACAATGAAATCTAGAGAAAGAGTAATAAGAGAACATTTACTTTCAAATGGCAAATTTATAGCTAATATAAAAGATGAATTTAGTTATTTTAATAAAGATGGAAGTTTTAATCATGTGGCTATGGATAAAAACTTGGAAAATATTATTAGTTTACTTACGGAGTCAAAAAAAGAAGAGTATGAGATATATATGGATAAAGCAATTAATGCTGAGTTTTATGATGAAGCAATTGATTACGCAAAGCTTGCTTTAAATTCAAGTAAAAAATATATAAAAGATGATTTTAATAGTTTAATAGGATTTTTTTGGATGGTAAAAGAAACTAGACCATATATGATGGTAAAAGAGTCATTAGCACAATTATATGTTAAAGGTGAAGAGTATGATAAAGCTGTAGTTGAGTATGAGGATATGTTGAGATTAAATCCTAATGACAATCAAGGCATTAGATATAAATTGATTAATTTATTTATAACATTAGATGAAAATGAAAAGTTTGAAAGTTTAGTAAGCAATTATGAAGAAGAATGTGCATTTATGTTATATACAAAAGCATTATATTATTTTAAAGAAAATCAAATTTTTAATGCTAAATTAAATTTAAAGAAAGCATTTAAAGAAAATGATTATATACCTAAGTATTTAATAGGCTTAGAAGTTGTAAGTAATATACCTGATGTGTATAGTTATGGAAGCAAAGAAGAAGGTATGATTTACTTTGACGAGGCTATAGACACATGGCTTAGTGTAGATAAATCATTATTTTGGATAACTGATAACTACTTTGATTATGCTAAAAAAAATAATATAAGTATTATATGTACTAAAGATGAAGCTATAGAAATTTTAAAAGAAGCAATAGGTGCTTTAAGAAAGATGAATTTATTAAAAATATGAAAAGGTAATATATTTATTTAAATAGATACTTATAAAATGGATTGACTTAAAGAATATAGGACTTGTTTGTATAGCAGGAGATTATATGGAAATAAAATTTATACATAAAAATAAAGAGGTAAGTTTTAACATAGTATATAAAAAAAGAAAAACTATGAGTTTAGAAATTAAGTCTGATGGGACTATAAATGTTTTGTCTCCAAATGGAGTTGATAAAAACCTTATAATAGATATGGTAAAAGATAAGGGTGATTGGATAATTAAAAAATTAGAAGAAATTGAGCATAAAAGTATAAATAAAATTTCACATAATTATAAAAATGGAGAAGTTTTTATGTACTTGGGAAAAGAACATATGCTAAATATTAATATAGATAGAACTTTAGATAGAGTTAAGATTTATGCGGAAAATGAAAAGTTATTAATTAATACAAGTGCAGATAATAAAGAATTAATTCAACATAGTTTAAAATTATGGTATGCTGATGAAACTTTAGATATTGTAAAAAAAAGAATAGATTACTATGGAAAATATTTTAAAGATAGAGTAACTGCTATTAAAATAAAAGATCAAAGAACAAGATGGGCTAGTTGTACTTATAAAAATGAAATATTATTTAATTTAAGGTGTTCTATGGCACCTATAGAAATCATTGATTATATAGTTGTCCATGAAATGTGTCATATGGAACATAGAAATCACTCAAAGGATTTTTACAATGCAGTGGGAGAAGTTCTACCAGACTATAAGCAAAGAATTAAGTGGCTAAAAGAAAATGGATTTAAAATGAATTTTTAGAAAATTAAGAAATATTATTGACAAAAGACATTTAAATGTATAATATATAAAATATAAATTAAAAAGCTAAGTTAAATGCTATGAAAAGGAAAGTAGCTTTGAGAATACTTTTACAGAGAGTTCCTGGTGGTGAGATGGAGCAAAGAATATTAAAGTGAAAATGGCCTTGGAGCTGTGTACCGAGATCTTAACGATTTAGGCTACAACGGATTCACCCGTTACAGTGATAGAGTATAACCAAAATTTTGGCGTACTTGATGAGGTTTGTATTGTAAAATACAAATAAATTAGGATGGTAACACGAATTCAACTCTCGTTCCTAAGATTAATTTCTTAGGGACGGGAGTTTTTTAATTCCCAAAATTAAGGTTATACAATCAAAAACACAAAAAAGAAGGGAGATTTAAAAATGAAACAAGAAATAAAAAGAGGAAACCCATTAGCATTATTACCATTAGGTGTATTTTTAATATTATTTGTAGGAAGTGGAGTTATAAATGGAGATTTTTATAAAATGCCAGCATTAGTAGCATTTTTAATAGCAGGGGGAGTAGCGCTATTATTTAATAGAAAAGAAAGTTTAGAAGTGAAAATGGATGTATTTTGTAAAGGTGCAGGAGATACTAATATCATTTTGATGGTTATAATATTCTTGCTTGCAGGGGCTTTTTCAAGTGTAGCTAAAACAATGGGAGGTGTAGATTCAACAGTAAATTTAAGTTTATCTATATTACCATCAAACCTTTTAGTTACAGGATTATTTATTATAGGATGTTTTATATCTATATCTATGGGAACATCAGTTGGAACAATCGCAGCATTATCTCCAATTGCACTTGGAATAGCACAAAAAACTGGAATTCCAGTAGCTTTAGTAGTTGGAGCTGTCGTAGGAGGGGCTATGTTTGGAGATAACTTATCCATGATATCAGATACAACAATAGCGGCAGTACAAACTCAAGGATGTGAGTTAAAAGATAAGTTTAAAGTTAATTTTTTAATAGTTTTACCAGCAGCGATAATTACAGCTATAATATTAACTTTAGTAACAACAGGATATACAAGTGTAACTAGCCAAAGTTATAATTATGAAATAATAAAAGTATTGCCATATATACTAGTTTTAGCTGGAGCACTTATAGGAATAAATGTATTTGCTTTGTTAGGAAGTGGTATAGTATTTGCAGGTATTATAGGTGTTTTTACTAATTCATTTGATCTATTAGGACTTATAGGCGCAATATCAGAAGGTATGGCAGGAATGTATGAACTTAGTTTACTAGTATTAGTAGTTGGAGGGGTCGTAGCTTTAATCAAGTTTAATGGAGGTATAGATTATATACTTTATTTTATAACTAGCAAAATAAAAAGTAAAAAAGGTGCTGAATTTGGAATAGCAGTTTTGGTTAGTGTAATAGATTTATGTACTGCAAACAATACGATAGCAATAGTTACAGCAGGTCCTTTAGCTAAAGATATTGCAGATAAATATAATATAGATCCAAGGAAAACGGCTAGTATATTAGATATTTTTTCATCTTGCTGGCAAGGTGTTATACCTTATGGAGCACAATTACTGACAGCAGCAGGTATAGCTGGAATATCTCCAATTGAGATATTGAGATATCTTTATTATCCAGGATTAATGTTTTTATGCGGAGTAGCATCTATAGCATTTTCACAAGTATTATTTAGAAAAGCTAAGTTAAAAGAAACTGTATAGATATATATAATATAAGGACTGTTAACTACAGATTAATAATTAACAGTCCTTATAAAAATATTATACTTTAGTTAGTATAATTGTATCATTTTTAAAATTAATATTATAATCTGCAAATATTATTAAAGTCTCATGTAGGCTTGCGCTTGATATTACTCCCATAGCTTGCATAAAAGAAATATTAGCCATACCAGAAATCATAGGTGCAAATCCGATGACACCCATGAATGCAGAGTCATCACTTTTACTTCTAAGTGTATATTTACATCTATTTCTATCACTTTCCTTTATAACAACTTTATCAAGTATTTTAAGACCCTTAACTATTCGTTTATCTGTAATAACTATTTTTCTCTCTCTGTTTTTAAGAGCTTTATCAAATAAGAGTTTATTGTTTATTTCAATCATATAAATATCCTTTCTAGCAATTTAAAGATTATATCAATATTATAACATTATTTATATATAATCCAAATTACTTAATGAATATAAAAGTAGATTATAGAATTAATAATTTTATATAATAAAATATATTTTTAATAAAAAAATAATAAAACAAAATTATGGTGCTATAACATAGATATTAGATCTACATATTTGT
>NZ_JBOFKN010000181.1:0-1035 GCF_051657365.1 Paraclostridium sp. | reverse complement strand
AAAATAAATTGTATTTAATTTTAAAGAAAAATAAAATTTATACTTTAAAAGTTATTCAAAAAAATGCATATTTAAATTTAGATAATGGTTCAATTATTATTTTAAAAAATATAAACCCATATATAAATAATTTGTTAATTAAAATTGAACAATTATCCTTAGAGATGATTTTAAATAAAGAGATTAAAAAAAATTTAAAAAAATCAGAGACATTGTGGAAAGAACAGGAAATAGAATTTTTAAAATTAAATTTTAATATATATACAAATCAAGAATTATCTGAAAAATTAAAAAAAAGTATTCATCAAATTCAAATAAAAAAAATGTCTTTGGGACTTTATCCTATAAAAATTTGGAGTGAACAGGAAATAGAATTTTTAGAACAAAATTTAAATAAGTCACTTTATTATTTGTCTGAAAAATTAAATCGTTCAGTAGCTTCGATTAAAGCTAAGCAAAGGAAATTAAGAAAAACTTATAAAAAAGTTTAAATATATATCAATATGGGAGGAATTTATTATGGTTAAAGATTTAAAGATAAAATTAAAAGAAAAAACAGTAGATGAGTTACTAGAATTATTAATATTAGGATTAGAGTATACAAAATTAGAAGAAGAAAATAAGAATAATCTAAATTAAAAAATGGGGTGGGAGAATAATTTTAAAGAATATTCAAAGGACATATTTTAAATTAAAATCTTTATACAAGAAAAATGATATTTATCAGATATTAAATGAATATAAATTAGATATAGAATTAAAAAGACACATGTTAAGGGTTAGTCAATATGCTAAACTTTTAGGAGAATTAATGTGTTTAGAAAAAGAAAAAATAGTACTTTTAGAAGAAGGAGCACTTCTTCATGATATAGGAAAACAATTAATAGATAAATGGATTCTAGATAAACCTTCTAAATTAACATTGGAGGAATTCAAAATAGTTCAAAATCATTGTAAATTAGGATTAAAAATATTAAATAAAAGATATCAAAAAAAAGAAATAGAAAATATAGTATTATTACATCATGAAAAATG
>NZ_JBOFKN010000180.1:0-3070 GCF_051657365.1 Paraclostridium sp. | reverse complement strand
TATTTAGAAGTTCCTTGTCGTCAGAAAAATAATATATATTTTTAAGTTCACCTTTGCGGACAAAGGCAATCTCTTTTTTATGACGATACATATAACCAAGTTCAATCAAATTATTTATAAGTCTTAGTAACTTATCTTTGCTAATGTTCATTTCATATGACAGTTGATTGATATTTATAACCCAATTAGCTGGCTTGTTAAGAAGGCGACATCCAAGTCCTAGTAGCTCTAAATTCAGATTTTTATCTTGTATAAATTTATTATAAATTATAGTGTAGTTGCTTTTATGGTTATTTTTTATTATAAAATCCATAAAACCTCCTTATAAGTTTTTATCTTTAATTGTATCTATAATGTCAGGAATTGCAAAGTATATTAAAAAAGATTGAAATTTAATAATAGATTTATTTCCCTTTCCTTTAGCGATATTTAAATTCTTTTCACTGATAGCATAAGTAACTTTATTTGAGTTAAGGTTAGTTAAAAGTTTTAAAATTTGAGTTTTAGAAAAAAGAAAGTTCCCATTTTTAAGGCAAATTTTGCTTAGATCCGTCATTATATTTTTTTTGAAAAGATCTTCGTTATCAAATTTTGAAATTTTTTTAAAATTGTAAATTGCTCTAGAAAGTTCAATAAATTGTAAATTTTTTTTTGTTTTTTTACTCAAAATTACCACCCCTTTTCCTCTTCTGATAGAAGAAATAAATTTAGAAATTCCTTAACGAAAACAATTTTATAACCATTAGAGCAAACAGATACACTGCTGGGCAATTTTTGTAATCGCTTGTAAATTGTTTCTTTTTTTAGTGGAAATATAAATTCAAGTTCTTCGATTAAAGCAGTTTCCCCTAAATATTCTGTGATCAAGGCTTTAATACATTTTTCCTCCATAATCCTCCTTAAAATCGAATGTTTTGTATTTAAATAATATTTTTTTTGTGTAAAAAAGTCAAATTTTTTTAAAAAAATAAGCATACAATGGTATTTTGAAAGAAAAAAATAAAAGTATGAACAGTGGGATTTTAGCTAGTGTAATGTAATTTTATTTATGTTAATATAAAACTATCTCGAGATAGCAGGAAAAATAAAAAATAAAAATCGTAGGAGGTAAGTATGAGTATGACAGTTGGAGGAGCAAAAGCAGTAATACAAGGAGTTATAATTAAAACTCAGAAGAGTATTGAAAGAGAGGTTAGTTATTTAAAGGAATTAGCAGATGATAAGGCAACACTTTCTAAAATTGAGCAGATGCAAACTGATGGAGAACCATTACCAGATAATAATCCATATGGATCTTTTTCTGCGTGGAGAGATGCAATTGAAAAAGAGATAAGAACAGGACAGAATTCCCTAGATAGAATAGATGTTCAAAAAGCAGAGTTAATGGCTTTTAACTACTTTGTGGAAACTGCACCAGAGGCATAGGCCTATGATAAAAACCATAAAAATAATCTACACTGTATTAACACTCATTGGAGTGTTAGTAACAGGAAATAACACCCTCGTTTTAAGAAGTATAGGCAGTAAAGTTGAGAGGATGGCTATCCCCCAAGTTACCTCTCATTCACAAATAAATATAAATTAAGGTTTAAGGGTCTAGAAATTTTCTAGACCCTGTTTTATTGACGAAAGAAAATATGAATATATACACAATTTTAACTTTTTTTCATGGTAAAAAAGTGATATAATAACATGAATAAAAAATGCGTAGGGGGATAGAATGAGCAAGGAGATAAAACTGATGGAAACAAAGCAATATGATGATGAGATTGATCTTTATGAATTAATTGAGATACTAGTGAGACATAAATGGAGTATAGTGGTAACTACAATACTTTGTACATTGTTGTCATTAGGAGGAGCACTTTATGTGCGTAGTAAGACACCAAATTATCTGATGAAGAGCATTCTTATACAACAAGATACTTATGGACTAAAGGGTGTAAATAAAATAAATATAGACACTATTTTACTTCAAGATAGAAATGTTGAGAGGATTTTAGAGGTAGAGCCTATAAAAGCAGAGTATTTAGAAAATACCCCAAAAGAGCAGCAAAATATGGCATCACAGAGAAAGTTTTTACAAGATATGCTGACTATATCTAAAAATGATAAAAATCCAGAAGAGATATCAATAAAAACAGAGATAATAGCTGATGAAAATAGTAGCAAAAATGTTATAAATACATATATAGATATTTTAAGGGAACAGGATAATTTAGAAGATGTTATAGCAAAAGAAAAGTTATTGAAAAGTGAATCTTTAGAAAAAACTAAATTAGAGATTGAAAATATCCAAAATGAAATTTTAGATATTTTTAAAAAAGACAGTGACTTAAGAGCTTTGAAGCCAGAGGAAAAAATGAACTATATAGCGTCTAAATACCCGGATCTAAATTTAAGAAAAAGTGAACAGGAGAAATATTATAATACTTATGTAAATGAATTAGTTAAGCTAGATTCCTTAAATGATAAACTAGATATAATTAAAGAAACTACAGATATATACTTTGTAAAAGGTCAAAGTAAAGCTAAGTTGATTTTAGCAGTTGGAATAATAATGGGACTGTTTTTAGGAGTAATGGTAGCATTTTTAAAAGAGTTTATAGACGGGTATAAAAGAAGATATAAGTAGTGGTAGGGGGAAAGAAAGTGTTTAGAGAGAATGTAATAACAGAACTATTTTCCAATAGAAGAAATATAGTTAAGTTAGTAATAGACCTAGGATCAGTACTTGCTGGTATCTTTCTAGGCCTTTTAGTGAGATTTGAAAGTAACTGGGAAGAAAATTCACATAGTAGCTATTTCATTGTGTATGGAGTAGCATTTTTGTGTTTTTATCTATTTCGTAAAAACTCTATGAAAAGTTGGAGTTATACTAACTCTTTAGATGTATTAAATCTAACTTTTACAAACTTCATAGCGTTAATGGTAACTTTAGCATATTATGCAGTAACAAGAGAGCAATATTCAAGAACTGTTGTATTAGTAGGATTTGTATTAGTAGTTATGTTGCAACTTCTTTGGAGATTTTTCTTTAGATTAAATAGATCATATAGAGTTGTACTTG
>NZ_JBOFKN010000179.1:0-3662 GCF_051657365.1 Paraclostridium sp. | reverse complement strand
TGATATAGTGGAAGCTGTTGAAGCTAAAATAGTTGTAACAGATACTACTGAATTTGATTTAGTTGTGTAGTAGTACAGAGTTGGCTTCGGTATGGGATTTAGAGTTGTTTCATCCGCACAAAGACCAAAAAACGGTCTTTAAGTGCTTCTTCAACAATCTCTAAATTCCATACCTTCGCCTTTTTCTGTACTACTTTTTTTGTGGATATTGTGAGAAGGAAGGAGTTTTTATGGTAAACAAATTATATAAATAGATGTTATCCCCATAAATAAAGCAGTTATAAAAAACAACTTACTCCTACTTTTGTCTTTTTTATAACTTTCAAATGCATTCATAATATTAAGTATAGAACCTAAAAAAATTGCACTTGGAAGAACCCTTGCATAACCCATTAAAGTTAATATAGATGTAACAATAACAAGTAGCACTATTATTATTTTTATATATTTCACTATTCCCCCCTAAAATTCTAACTTATAATTTACATTCAAATCTAATTGCAACTATTTAATTTTTTTCTTCTTTCTTCAATTTTTAACTTTATATTATTATGTATATGTTGTAAATTTAATCTATCTATATCTGATAGTGAATGATATTCTACATCTATAGCCCACTGTATTTTAGCAGATTCACTTATATTTATATTATTTTTGACACCACAGTATTTTTTTATATTTGCTCTGCTTTCAACGTCTAATACCGAACTCAACTCTAAGTTTCTTGTAATTTTTGTGTTTATTAAGCCTTTTTCTAATCTTTCTTCAAATATACTTTCACTTATAATAGAACTATCTGAAAAATACCATATTAATTTTTCTATAAAATCAGTATTTTTTAGACTTTGACTTAAATCTACTTTTTCAAAGCTACTTTGCAGCTCATCTGTTTGAACTCTTATTCCTTTTATATTTGTATTATTTTCAATATCAAATATTGATTTAAACTCTGCTTTTGATGCTATTTTTTTATCTGATGCTATTGCTATTTTTTTTGTACATTTTATTGTTTTTACCCCTAATGCTTTTAAAATCATTGTGGATTCATTGAATATGCTATCCGTAATATATTGATCAAAATCATTTGCTGGAACTAAAAAATGATCTACATTTCTATTCAATACATATACTTCATTTCCATTCAAAAGCTTTCCAGTTATTAAACCTGTATGTATATTACTTTTCTTGTTGTTTGGTATGCTCCAAATCAGTAAATTTTTCTTTTGAACTCCAGTTGTATTTTCTAAATTACTTTCATCTTTTAATTTATATATAATCGTTTTATTGTCTTTATCTTTCTCTTTATTATCTATTTCCATTTTATACTTATCTATAGCACTCCCTAGTGATGCTATAGCTATCATTACAGCGGCTGCATCATCTACATACCCAATAATAGGTATGAAATCTGGAATAATATCAATTGGAGATATTACATATATTATCGCCGATATTGCTATTAATTTATGTTTCCATTCTGCCTTTGGATCTTTTAAAAGTTTATACATAGCTTCAATGTATTCTTTTACTTTTTCTAGCGCTGATCCCTTTATTTTACTATATACATTTTCTTCATTTACTATAACTTCTTGTAAATCTTTAGATGTATATTTATTATTTTTCATTTGTTTTTCTACTTCCCAATATTTACGCTCATCTATTACTAAATGATTACAATATGGACAATTTATTGAATCGCCTTTGTTTATTTCAAACTTTTCCTTGCACCCCATACATATATATGTCATTTTAAACTCCTCCAATAAGTAACTTACTAACCTTATATAATCCTTTGCTTTGTATATTTTTATATTTAATTAATATACCCTTTATGACTTTTAAAACCATATTCTAGCATCAATTCATCCGCCAGATATTTATATCCTCTACAATGTAGGTCCGATACACCAGATCTTACTAAATCATAAGTTGTTGATTTATAAAAATAATCCATACTTTCTTCTATGTTTTTATTTGTTTGACTTGCAAATTCTATTATTATTTTTGTATACATCTTTTGAAGTAACACTTTATTTGCTTCCATCACTTATCACCTCACATACATTAAATTGCTCCTTTTTCTTTTAATACATCTATTAAATCTTGGATTATATATGATTTACTTTGTGTATGAAGTGGTTCATAACATGGTACTATATAGTTATCAATAATATCTGTATCATATTTTAATAATTTATAAATTTCTTTTGTATCTTTTTTTAAATATTCTGCTAAGCTATCTATACAAAATATGGTGAATTCAAGTATTTTTTCATCCACCTATAATCACACTCCTATTTATTTAATATATGATCTATTTGCGTTACTTTTAACTTTTGTCATTGTGTTTACTCCTAGTGTTAATAATCATTGTTTGCAAATACTTCTATGATTTTTTCTTCAAAATCATCTTGTTTTGGATGATTGATTACCCAGTTTGGAGGTACTTTATAGTAATGAGATAGTGCTTCTATTGTTTTATGAAGTACTATTTCATGTGGTACTTTTTCCATAAGTTCAACTATTAGTTTGTATGTGTCCATATAGGGATTATCATCTACTATATCCATACATTCTTTAAATCTTTCAGCTAGTTTTGCTTTTTCTATTTCTATTTCTATGTTGTTTATTTCACCTATAGAAAATTCTGGCTCTTTTTTGCTTATTATTGGCTTTATATCTTGTTTTAGCTTTTCTTTTTGTATTTCTAATTTATCTATTTCTGTTAACTCTTTAGAAAAATATTCTTTATCTATTTTAAATATTTCTTCTAATATAGGTAGGTATTTCTTAGGTACTTTTTGTTTGCCTTTAACCCACATGGTTATGTTTTGCTTATTGATTCCAAGTATTTCAGCAAGCTTTATATACTGTATATCATATAGGTTTAATATGAAGTTTAACCCATTCAAGTTTTAGCCTCCTCTTTTGAGCTTTATATCATTCAAATCATTATTTATTTACTCAATCAATATATTTTCATTTTAGTATGTTTTATTTACTCGGTCAATATTTTTATTTTCAACTTTATTGTATTATCAATCCCCACCTCGGGAAACACGACCCCCCTGTTTCAAATGTTTTTTTCAAATGTTTTTTTCAAATACTTTCTTTGAAGACTCAAACCCCTTCCCACTATAATTATCTTAACAATACAAAAGGAGGTGAAATACATGGCTGTTAGTGAAACTAAAAATCCATCTGCTTTAAAAATAAAGCTAGATTGTGGACTTAACGATAATGGTAAAACTATTGTAAAATCTAGAACTTATTCTAACTTAAAACCTACTACATCTACTCAAGATACACTAGATGTTGCAAAAGCTCTTATATCGTTACAAGTTAATGATGAACTTGAGATAAATAAGCAAGATAATACTATCTTGAATTAGTTATCTAGTAAATTTATGTGAAAGGAGGTGTTTTTATGGAAACTACAAAGAAGTTAGTAATGTCTTTTAAGAATTCTTTAGGAAGATTTGTTTCTATATCGGTTGATGATCCTAGGGAAAATGTAACTGAAGCTGAGATAAAGGCTGTTATGAGTATGATAGTTGAGAAAAATATATTTGCTCCTAATGATGCTGATATAGTGGAAGCTGTTGAAGCTAAAATAGTTGTAACAGATACTACTGAATTTGATTTAGTTGTGTAGTAGTACA
>NZ_JBOFKN010000178.1:0-18147 GCF_051657365.1 Paraclostridium sp. | reverse complement strand
AAATAATATATATTGATAAAAAACTTTTATCATATTGATAAATTATATTTTTAACAATATATTGTATTTCTAAAATTAATTATCTAATCTTAAAATTATCTAATCTTATTTTTGTATTCATAAATATCTACTTTAGTTTATCCTTATTATTTTAATAATTATATATATTGGGGGGATTTTTCATGGTTCTAAGAAAAAAACTAGCTTTATTATTCACTTTATCATCGGTAGGGGCTTTAGCTTTAACAGGTTGTTCTAGTACTGACTCATCTCAAGGTGGTTCTAGTTCTTCAAAATCTGTAGATCCTTATGCAGTTCTTGCCAATGAAAATGCAAGAAAAGCTATAGTTATGTCTATAGATACATCTCAAATTTCAAAGGTTATTTTAAACAACGGTTCTAAAGATGTTTCTTTTGTTACACCTGAGGAGTTAGCATTTACAAAAGATGGTAAAGATTACAGAGAAATAGTTGGGGATATGGGTTATAAATCAAATGATGATGAAGCTAAAAAAGCTTGGGAAAAAGCTAAAGAGGAATTAAATTTTGACAAGGTAACGCTTGAATTACTATCTTATGAAGGCGAAGCTGGAAGAAAAACAGCTGAGTTTATTCAATCTGAGCTTAATTCAAATCTTGAAGGTTTAAATTTAGAGATAAAACAACAACCTCTAAAACAAAAATTAGAACTTGCTTCACAAGGGGATTATCACATAGATTTAAATGGTTGGTCTGCTGATTATCCAGATCCATTAACATTCTTGGATATATTTACTACTCAAGGAATGTATGCTCAAAGATTAGCTTATTCAAATCCTGATTATGATAAGTTAATAGATGAAGCAAAAATTGCAGAAACTCCAGAGGAAAGTTTTAAAAAATTTGGGGAAGCTGAAAAACTATTTTTAGATGAAGCTCATGTTGCTCCACTTTACCAAGTTGGTAGCTCTTTCCTTCAAAAGAGTTATGTTAAAGATGTAGTTAGATATACTTATGGTTCTCCAGCTTCATATAAATGGACTGATGTAGATAAAGAATCTAAAAAATTAAACATAACTTTAGCTGGTGATATTCCTACACTTGATGTTAGTAAGGCTTCTGATATGGACTCTTTCTATATGTTAACAAATACTATGGAAGGTCTTACAAGAGTTGACGCTAATGGAGTAGCTACTCCTGCTATGGCTGAAAGCTGGGAACAATCTGAAGATGGTAAAACTTGGACTTTCAAAATAAGAAAAGATGCTAAGTGGTCTAATGGAGAACCTGTTACTGCAAAAGACTTTGAATATTCTTGGAAGAGAACTTTAAATCCTGAAACAGCTTCTCAATATGGATATGTTATGTATGATATAGAAGGTGCTAGCGACTATAATAATGCTAAAGTTGATAATGCTGATAATGTAGGTGTTAAAGCATTAGATGATAATACTTTAGAAGTTAAGTTAAATAGACGTGTTAACTACTTTGACCAACTTATGTCTTTCTGCGTATTCTTCCCTCAAAATCAAAAATTTGTAGAAGCTCAAGATGGTAAAAATGGTACTACAGCTGAAAATACTCTTTATAATGGACCATTTACAATGTCTACATGGAAAATGGATGACCTTTGTGTATTAAGTAAGAGTCCAAATTACTGGGATAAAGATGCTGTTAAATTAAATAAGGTTAATCTTAAAGTTGTTAAAGATGCTAATGCGGCTATAAACTTATATGAAACAGATCAAATAGATATAGTTGGTTTAACTTCTGAAAATGTTGATAAATATAAAGATTCTAAAGAATTTATGACTACTAAAAAAGCTGAAACTTACTTCTTGTTACTAAATAATAAAGGCTCTAAATAATATTTCCAACTTATTTAGAAAAAATTGTTTAGAAATCTAATTATAGTGTATATATATAAAGATAGCTTATTTAAAATAAATTTTATCTTGCCAATAAAAAAGCTGACAATTACTTGTCAGCTTTTTTGTTTCTTATATTAATCTAAATTTCTTAAATCATCCATTAATTTTGTTTTATCAGCAGTTTTTTCATCTTTCATTTTTATTACTTTAGCAGGAGAACCAGCTACTACTGCTCCAGCTGGAACATTTTCAGTAACTACAGAACCAGCAGCTACTACTGCTCCTTCTCCGATTCTAACTCCTTCAAGTATTACTGCATTAGCACCTATCATTGCATTATCTTCTACTATAACAGGATCTGCTGAAGGTGGCTCTAATACACCTGCAACTACTGCTCCAGCTCCAAGGTGAACATTTTTACCAAGTGTTCCTCTAGCACCAATTACCGCATTCATATCTACCATAGAACCTTCACCAACTACTGCTCCTATGTTTATAACTGCACCCATCATTACAACAGCATTTTTACCTATTGTAACCATATCTCTTATATAAGCACCTGGCTCTATTCTTGCATGTTCATGTAAGTAGTTATACATTGGTATTGCAGAGTTTCTTCTATCATATTCCATGTGTACATCAACTAAGTTGTCTTTTTCAGCTTCTAATACTGGTTTTATAGCTTCATAGTCTCCTATTATAGTATATGAACCATTATTTCCAAATACTTTATAACTTTCAGTTGATTTTGCTTTTAAATCTCCATTAACATAAACCTTTACTGGAGTCTTTTTCTCTACTGTTTTTATATATCTTGCTATTTCATATGCGTCGTTTAAGTTTATCATTTGTACCCTCCTAATTAGCTTAACATATCGTCCATATTATAGTATCCAGCTTCTTTATTTGCTAAATATTTAGCCGCTGTTATTGCTCCATTTGCAAATATATCTTTAGATTGAGCTCTATGACTTATCATAACTTCTTCATCTAAGCCTGCAAATATAGCTTCGTGTTCTCCAACTATAGTTCCACCTCTTATAGCATGAATGCCAATTTCATTTTCTATTCTCTTGGCATCTCTTCCATGTCTACCGTAATTGTAAGTAGATTCTGGTAAAACTTCTTTTATTGCATTGGCTACCATTATAGCTGTTCCACTTGGTGCATCTACTTTTTTATTATGATGCTTTTCTATTATTTCTATATCAAATTCCTTTAATGCTTTAGCAGCTTCCTTTACTAACTTAAGCATTACATTCACTCCTAAAGACATATTAGAAGAATGGAATATTGGTATTATTTTAGAAGCTTCTTTTATAGTTTCTAATTGTTCTTTTGTAAACCCTGTTGTAGCTAAAACTACAGGTGTTTTTGTTTTTAGCGCATATCCTAATACATCATCAAGTGCTGAGAAATGTGAAAAGTCGATTATTACATCAGCATTTTCTTCTATTTCACTCATTTTAGAATATAATTTGTAATCAGTTGTTTCTCCTGTTGGAATTGAACATCCACAAACTAATTCTAAATCTTTATCTTCATTAACGCATCTAGTAAGTACTTTTCCCATCTTACCAAGTGCTCCATTTACTATAACTTTTATCATGTGAGTCCTCCTATAACTTAAATCCATAATTTACAAGTTCATCTTTTAAAGCTTTTAAATTGATTTCTTCCATAGGAGCTAATGGAAGTCTTAAATCTCCTACTTCAAATCCTAAAATGTTCATAGCAGTTTTTACTGGTATAGGATTAACTTCTATAAATAATTTATCTATTAATGCTTTCATACCCAATTGTAACTTTCTTGAACCTTCAACATCACCATTTAAGAATTTTTCTACTATATCATGAGTTTCTTTTGGACATATATTTGCAACTACAGATATAACTCCAACACCTCCAAGAGATAAAAGTGGTAATATAGAATCGTCATTTCCTGAGTATATTGCAAAATCTTCTGGCACTAATCTAGCTATTTCAGCTACTTGCGCTATATCTCCACTAGCTTCTTTAACAGCTACTATATTTTCAATTTTTGCAAGTTCTGCAATTACACTAGGTTTTATGTTTACTCCCGTTCTTCCTGGAACATTATACATTATTATAGGTAACTCTGTGCTAGCTGCTATAGTCTCAAAGTGAAGCTTAAGCCCTCTTTGATTTGTTTTGTTGTAATAAGGAGTTATAACTAATAATCCATCTACACCCACTTTTTCAGCAGCTTTACTTAGCTCTACTGAGTGCATAGTATCATTAGACCCTGTTCCTGCTATAACCGGTATTCTTTTATTAACTTTTTTAACTGTAAAGTCTATAACAGAAAGTTGTTCTTCATCAGACATAGTTGTAGATTCTCCTGTAGTTCCACAAACTATTAATGCATCTGTATTGTTTTCTATATGATATTCTATTAATTCCCCAAGCTTTTCAAAATCCACACCATTTTCATTAAAAGGAGTAACTAAAGCAACTCCAGAACCTTTAAATAACATAATAGGTACCTCCCAATTTTATACTAAATCATATTTTAAAAGAAGTTCAGCAATTTGAACAGTATTAGTGGCAGCACCTTTTCTTATATTGTCAGCTACTACCCACATATTTATTCCATTATCTAAGCTAAAGTCTCTTCTTATTCTACCAACGAACACTTCATCTTTTCCACTAAATTCAAAAGCTGTTGGATATACATTGTTAGATGGATCATCTACTAATACAAGTCCTTGTGAGCTTTTTAATAATTCTTTTAATTCATCTATGTCAAAATCTTTTTCAAACTCTAAGTTAATAGACTCACTATGACCATTTACTACGGGTACTCTTACTGTAGTTGCTGTAATTTTTAAATTGTAATCATTTAATATCTTCATAGTTTCATCAATCATTTTCATTTCTTCTTTTGTATATCCATTTTCCATAAATACATCTATATGTGGTAAGCAGTTATATGCTATAGGATGTGGATAAAAGCTATTTTCTAATCCTTTTATACCATCTTCTAAGTCTTTAGTTCCTTTAACTCCAGAACCTGATACTGCTTGATATGTTGAATATACTATTCTTTTTATTTTATATTTATCATGAAGTGGTTTTAGTGGAACCATAGCTTGAATAGTAGAACAATTTGGATTTGCAATTATTCCTTTGTGTTCTTTAACAGCTTCTGGGTTAACCTCTGGTACTACTAGAGGAACATTTTTATCCATTCTCCATGCACTTGAATTATCTACGACTATTACACCCTTTGATGCTGCTATTGGCGCATATTTTTCACTTATACTTCCTCCTGCTGAGAAAAGTGCTATTTGTATATCTCTATCAAATGAATTTTCATCTAATTCTTCTACTGTATATTCTTTACCGTTAAAATTTACTTTAGATCCTGCCGATCTAGCTGAAGAAAATAGGTATAGATTATCTATTGGAAAGTTTCTTTCTTCTAATACCTTTAAAAAAGTTCTTCCAACCATACCAGTAGCTCCAACTATAGCAACGTTTACTTTTTTCATATCTATACTCCTCTTTCCACTTTAAATTTCACAATTCAATTAACATATACGTAATTTTATTATATATCATTTTAAATATCAATATATTATAGGCAAACATAGCATTAATCGCAATGATTTTTATAATTAAAGCATTAATGTCCATATTAATCTCCGTATACATTTATAATATGGTAAAATGTTGTATTTAGTGATTTAATTATAATTTGAAAACGCATTGCAATTAATTTTATTTTATGATATAATTCATGTAATTTGAATACATCACAAAATAAAAACCGATAGATGATTTTTAATATCTATCGGTTTTTATTTGTTTATAAACAACTATTTATGATTCCCTCCATTTAACATTAAGAAATATGTTATACAGTCCATTTCAACCCCAAATTCATCACTATCTTTGTATTTATCAACATTTTCAGAAGTTAAAGCAACTCTATCAATATTTCCTGTTTCATATAAGTTTAATAATGTATTATTATCTTTAACAATTTTTGTGTGAACTTTATCTAGTTTAACAACTTCCTTATCCCAGTAATTTTTATTTTTTTCCATACTATACTGATCTTCTAGTTTCCATGTTGATAATGTAAATGGACCATTAAATAAAGTATTTTCTATACTTGTTCCAAATTCACTACCTTTTTCTTCTACAAATTTTTGATTTTGAGGTGAGAATATAGGATGGCACATTAACTTATCAAAATAAATAACCGGTCTTATTAATTTTATTTCTAAAGTATTATCGTCTAAGGCTTTTACCCCAATACTATTTATATCATCATTTTTACCCATATTGTAATCCTCAGCTCCAACTATGTCATAAAAAACACTTGTATTTTCACATGCTGTTGATGGTGTTAAAGTTCTTTTAAATGAATATTCAAAATCATGTGCAGTTACTTTTTCTCCATTGTTCCAATAAGCATCATCTCTTAATTTAAACGTCCATGTTTTACCATCTTCTGATTTTTCCCATTCCTTAGCTACTCCTGGAACAACATTTAAATCTTTATCCATTCTAACTAAACCTTCCATAACATTTAAAGTTACTTCTCTAGACAAAGTGTCTCTTATTTTTGCAGCATCTAAACTTGTTATATCAGATGAGTTTACTATATTAAGAACTTTTTCATCTTTTTCTACATCTGCCCATTTATATGAATACTTAGGTCCAAAAGTAGCTACAGCTATATCTTTTACATAATCCTTTTGTAAATAAGATACCCCTCTTTGATACATTGGAGATACATAAGCATCATCTAGTAATAATTTTTCAGCTTTTGCAAATAGCTCCCACGCTTCTTTCGTAGTTGGTGAGTTCTTTGCTTTGTTTAATATATCATTATATTCTTTGCTTTCATATCCTGTTGCAACTCCATAAATTTGGCCTGTTGATAAAGTTCCTAAATAAGTAAGTGGGTCTGGGTAATCAGGTCCCCAACCATTAAAACTTACATCAAATTCTCCTTTTGCATGAGCCTCTGTAACTTGTTTATATGGCATTTGTTTTATCTCTACACTAAGTCCATCTAGTATAGATAATTCAGATTGAACATACTCTCCAAGCTTCCTATTACTTTCACTATCTGATAAAACCATTTCTAAAGTTACTTTGTCAAAACCTATTTCTTCTTTTGCTTTTTCCCACTCTTCTTTCGCTTTCTCGTCATCGTGAATATAAGCTACATCTCCAACATAATCTCTATAATCCTTTTGATTTTCATCAATAGCTAGTCTTTTAGGAACAAAGTAGTTGGCAGTTGTAGATCCGTTATTAAGTATTACATCTACAAAGTTATCTTTATCTACTGCCATTGCTATAGCTTTTCTAGCACTTAAATTAGCCATAACCTCATCTGAATTACCTTCTACATTTCCTTTTGAACTACCTGTACTTGTACATCCTACGTTAAATAAACAACCTACTACAAATACACTTACCAAAGCCGATGCTTTTCTTTTCAAATGCATAGGATCCCCCCTTAATTTTTTTATATTAATTTATAAACTAACTACATTCACTTACAAATCGTCTAAATATATTTAACATATGTTCACTGTGATCTACCATTAGTTCTGGATGCCACTGAACTCCTAATACAAACTTTTTATTTTCTTTTTGAACTGCTTCTATAACGCCATCATTTGAATAAGCTATTGATTTTAAATTATTTCCAAGAGTTTTAATACTTTGATGATGATAAGTATTTACTAATACTTTTTCTTTTATAATTTCTTTTAGTATAGAATTTTCTTTTATATCTATATAGTGAGTTCCAAGATACGGTTTAGTTTGTTGATTATGTTTGATATGACTTCCTTTTACATATTTTAAATCTTGATATAAGCTTCCTCCTAAAGCTACATTTATAACTTGTAACCCTCTACATATTCCAAGTATAGGTTTATCCAAATCCAAAGCTATATTTATGGCCGCTATATCAAATTCATCTATCGTTGGATAAATATACCCTAATTCCTTAACCGGCTCTTCTTTATAAAGAGTTGGGTTTACATCTTCACCTCCAGATATTATTATTCCGTTCATAGCTTCAACTTGAGCTTTTATATTTTCTATATTTGTATTCACTGGAATGACAACTGGAACGCCTCCTGCTTTTTCTACTGCATGAACATATGAATTAGGTAAATGAACTCTCTCTAATCCATTAAATGCACCAGAATCTATAGGTGCTAAATTTGCTAATATACCTATTAATGGCTTCATAGTTATCCCTCCACCTTAATTAAATTGTTTAATATAAAACTTGGTCTCATTTGACCGACTACATCTTTTCTAGCATTTAATAATTTAGGATTTGCAAAGTTTTCTAATTCTTGTAGTTCTTCTTTAGTTATTAAGTTTAATTGATTTAAAACTTCCATAGTAGCACAAGCAGTTGCTTGACCTGAACCATCTTCAACTTTTACAGCAATTCCTAGATTGTTGCTTTTATCGCCTACTAGATATACTCCCTGAGCTCCAGCTTTACCAAATATTCTGTCTCCGCAAACTCTCATAAGAGCTGTACAAAATCTATCTCTTCCTGCAACCATCTCTGGATATTTCATCATAGATGATGTTATTTTTTGTGCATAAACTCCTTTTTCCTCTAATTTTATTGGATCTGCTAATCTGGCAAATCCATAAGCAAATTTTTCAAGTGGCATAGCATGTACAGGAGCTCCACACCCATCAATGCCTATTAGTATTTTTTCCTTTTCATAGTCACATACATAAGATATATTCGTTAATATTCTTTGTTGCACTGGATGATTTATATCTAAATATGTATCTAAATCTTCATTTAAATTTTTAGCTGAAATTAGCATACCACTATGTTTTCCAGAACAATTATTATGTTCTTGCGTTAATGGTTCTTTACTTTCTATAAGCTCTTTGTATATCTGACTATTTCCTGGTACATGAGTTCCGCAGTTTAGTTTATCTAAACTTATATCTGCCTTTTTTAAAATTTTTCTAGTACACTCTACATGATAAGTTTCTCCAGAATGAGAAGAACACATAAAAGATATCTCTCTATCTGTTATATCATAGGCTTCATCCGCCTTAGTCTCTAAAACTTGTATAGCTTGTATAGGCTTTACAGACGATCTTGCATAAATTACCTTTTTTGGATCTCCGTAAGAATATATTAATTCCCCTTCAGAATTTACTACTGCGATATGCACATTGTGATTACATTCAACTAAATTCCCTCTAGTTACCTCTATTGCTTTGTTCAAATCTAATCCCCCCTAATTTTTTTCTTATCTATATATATTTATCTATTGTTTAATTAGTCCTTTTATTTTTAAATATGCTTCCACAGAAAAATAATAAAATATAAATAAAGGGTTTTTTATCTAAAAATCTAATTTATACATATTAATACTTTTTCGTAATTGTTATATTTCCAAACCGTATCTTAAAAGGAGGTTTCTTTATGCTTATCGGGATTATATGTTTAATTTTTTCAATTGCTTGTCTTATTTACTCATTATTTGCATTCCAACAAAAAGGCCCTTTATTATCAACTATGTATTTTATTTCAAATACCGAAGAACGATCTAGGATGAAAACTAAAAAAAAATACGAATTTATTGCTACAACATTTTTATTAATATCAATATTATTAGGACTTATGTCAATTGGAGCTATGTTTGCAATTACATGGGTATCCATTCTTACAATAGCTATTGGAATTTTAACTGTTGTATATGCATTCGTTGTTTCCATAAAATATTCATTACAAAAATAAAAAAGGAATGTTTTTAAACATTCCTTTTTTGTTTACATCAGCTTCGGATTAACATCATTTTTTTCTTCATCATATCTGTTAAGATTCTTTAAAGCAGGTCCTTCTATAACATGTCCTTTATAATTAAATCTAGAAGCATGACATGGACAATCCCAAGTTTTTTCAGCAGAGTTAAAAGTAAGTTCACAACCCAAATGTGTACATGTGATATCTACTATATATAATTTTCCATCTAAATCTCTATATGCTCCACATCGTCTGCCTTCTACATTAACAATTTTTCCTTCACCTTCTTCTATATTTAAATCATCATCGCCTATTTTTAATTTACCTCCTATATATTTTAAAGCTACATTCACATTTTCGGTTATAAATTTTGTAGTTAATAAATTTCTTTTTCTTGAAGTGTTAAATATATCTTCATACTTAGATTCTCTATAACATATCAAATCTCTTATTATAATAGAAGCTAACGTTCCATTTGTCATTCCCCATTTACAAAATCCTGTGGCAACATATACATTATCTTCTTTTTTATTTACATAGCCTATATACGGAATATTGTCCAAAGTTATATAATCTTGTGCTGACCATTTATATTCAAAATCATTTACTTTAAACTTAGATCCTAATTTAGTTTTTAGCTTTTCATAAACTTCTTCTTCATTTTCACATTGCCCAACCTTATGGTCTCCGCCACCTGCTATGATTAGCCTTTTACCTTCACCTTCGTAAGTTTTGAAAGTAATTCCAGACTCTTCAACACTTAAATACATTCCCTTTGGAATATTATTTTCATATTCTCCTGCCAATAAATAAGATCTATCTGCTTTTTCTTTTGCAAAGTATAAATTTAATCCATCATACCAAGGAAAATGAGAAGATAGTATAACATTTAATGCGTTTATAGTTTTATTGTCTCTCGTTTTCAACTCGTATATATTATGTTTTTCATAATCTGTTATAGGCGTATATTCATAAATTTTAACACCTAGCTCTAAACATTTTTTAGTTAATGCATCTAAATATTTTTTAGGATTAAACTGTGCTTGATTTTTAAATTCAATTGCTCCTTTTACCTCAAAAGGTATATCTAAACTTTCATGATATTTACAATCAATTCCTAAGTTTTTACAAGTATTATATTCTTCTTTAAGTTCTTCTAAATAGTTTTCATTTTCTGAGAATATAAAAGAAGATAATCTTTCAAAATTACAATCAATATTATTTTCCTTGATTATCTCTTCTATTAAATTTATAGCTTGTTCATTTCCTTCATAATATAGCTTTGCACTATCTATATCATATTTTTCTCTTATTTTTGAATATATTATCCCATGCTGTGAAGTCACTTTACCTGTATTTCTACCAGAACTTCCATAACCGATTTTATTTGCTTCAACAATAGCTGTTTCTATACCCTTTTTAGATAATAAGTAAGCTGTAGTTAAGCCAACTATACCACCCCCTACAATAAGAGTATCTACTTCTAAATTTTCTTTTAATTTTTCAAATTCACATCCTCTAGAACTTAAAATCCAATATGATTCATTCATTATATATTTCCTTTCTTTATTGAATTTTCTTATAATGGTATATTTCCCCTTAAAGTAACTAATTATCACTTTATTTTTTAGCTATATCAGTTTAAAGTATTAATATATTCTTGCGATATAAATCAACCAAATATAGTAAAAGATCTAATCGAATATATTAACCTTTCAAATTTTTTCAAAAAACAAAATAATAGGGTATCGTGAAACACGATACCCTATTATTTCTATCATATATTTAGCGAAAAGATTGTATATACAATCCCGAGCTCCCTAATTAATACTGATTTATAAAGAAGAATTCATTTGGCCCTATAGGGAATCCTACAAGTGCCCAAGCAACTGCAAATACAGTCCAAGCAATCAAGAACCCTATAGAAATTGGTAACATCATTCCCATTAAGTTTCCTATACCAAAGTTTTTCTTATATTTTTGACCAAATATTACTATAACTCCCATATAACTCATAAGTGGCGAAATTATATTAGTAGATGAATCCCCTATTCTATACATTAACTGTACACCAGCAGGTGAGAACCCAGCACTCATAAGTATTGGTATAAATATTGGAGCAAGTAAACCGTACTTAGATGTACCTCCTGCTATAAACAAGTTAACTATTGCTGTAAACCATATGAATGCAATCATTAATATCATAGCCATGAAAGTATTATCTGTTGGTATCTTAGATACTAACGCTGCCCCTAAATCTGCTATCCATATACCTAAGTGTGAATCATTAAAGAAATTTAAGAACTGTGCAACAAAGAATAATATAACTATTATAGAAGCCATACTCTTCATAGATGTAACCATTGCACCTATAACATCATCTTTAGTCTTAAATGTTCCTGACTTAAATCCGTAAACCATACCTGGTATTAAAAATACCACGAACATTAACATCATTATCATATCGCCACTAAAGAATATAGAATCTAAGAAATTATTAACTCCTGCTACTGCCATAGTTCCTTCAGGACTTATACTAGTCATTGGAACTGAAGTAGATAAATCACCAACTATAGGTATTATATTATTTTTATCTATTGGTAAAACTGTTAATAATATAAATCCTACTACTCCTAGTAAACTCATATTAGCAGCTTTAAAAGCTTTTTTTTCTTTAGGAGTTAAATCTCCTGTTTTTTCAATAACATCAGCTTCACTCTTATCATATTTTTCCATGCCTGGTTCAACTATTTTATCTATTATTAAAGTTCCAACTATAACAATAACAAATGTTGATGCCATTAAGAAGAACATATTCGCAGTAGACTTTAACATAGGAGCAAAGTTTGATCCAACTAAAGCATCTCCTGTTTCTGCTGCTGCTTGAGTAAATGGTATTAATAATGCATCAAATGAACCTATAAGTAAATTCGCACTAAATCCACCTGAAACCCCTGCAAATCCTGCTGCTAGACCTACCATAGGGTTTCTTCCTATTGTATAATACACAAGTGCTGCAAGTGGTACTAATACAACATATCCTGCATCAGATGCAACATTTGACATTACCCCTAAAAATATTACAACTGGTGTTACAAGTTTAGCTGGTGTAGCTTTAACTATACTTTGGATTCCTATTGATAAGTACCCACTTTGTTCCATTACACCTATTGCTAGCATTATTATAAGTATTGCACCTAAAGCACTCATTCCCATAAAGTTTTTAATAACAGACCCTATTATGTATGATAATCCATTAGAATACGTTTCAGCAACCGCAGTACCTGCTGCTGTAACTTTTAAAACTTCTATTGGCTTTTGCCCTAGTAAGTTATTTATTGGGAAACTTCCAAGCTCTGTTTCAGCTACTATCCCAATAGTCCCAAGAACTGCTGAAAGTAAAAGTACAAATATTGATATGTACACAAACAGCAATGCTGGGCTTGGCAATTTATTTCCTACTTTTTCAATAACCGCCATACACGATTGAAGTTTCGATTTTTTCCCCTCTTGACTCGATACATTCAGTTCCATAATGATTCCCCCTAAAAAAAATTTAATATGTATGAATTCCTTTTCCCGAATTTATTATACTATACATATTAAATTTTTTCCATAATTTAGAATATTTTCATTTTTAAAACTTTTCCCTAAATTTCGAGTTTTCTTGTCGATAACCAATTTATTTTTACAAAAATAAAACAAGATCGATGTATATACATCGATCTTGTTTTATAAGCTTGAAAAATAGCTTTTATACTAAATTCTATGGCAGAAAATCTTATGATATTATATATATAACCACCTTAGTTTATTTTAAACATTTTATTTTAAATAGTCTAACAAACTATTTCTAGTGTTATTGTCTCTACCTATAACTTTTTTAGAATTTACCATTGAACTAATTATAGATTCCTCAATAGTTTCTATAGTTGATCTAAATACCAAATCAATTTTATTTTCATTTATTATCTTTGTATTTACTATGTCTTTTTCTTCATAATGATTTATTTTATTTGCTGTAGTAAACGCAACCACTATATCTCCACTTCCATTTCCCAAATGAGAACCAGTTCTTCCAAGTGATATACTAGCTCTTTTTGCTAATCTTTTTAATTGTCTTTCACTTAATGGAATATCTGTTGCTATTAACATTATTATAGAACCTTTTTCTAGTTCTATATTTTTATTATCATATATTTCTTTTCCAATTTTTCTTCCATCTATTATTAAATCTTTTTCTAGTCCAAAATTTGATAATACCAAACTGCCTACTATATACTCTTTTCCATCTAGATCTATAGCTCTTGAAGAAGAACCGATTCCCCCTTTAAGTTGACAACAGCTCATACCAGTTCCTGCTCCAACTGAACCTTCTTTAAATAATTTTTTTGCATCTTTTATTGCTTCTAATACATGTTCTTCTGATACATGAAGTCCTCTTATATCATTTAAAAATCCATCATTACATTCTAATATTATAGGGTTTACAGTTCCTGTAGTATTTCCTATATCTTCATTTTCACTTAGCATATACTTAATCAATCCATTGCAAGCAGTTCCTATACTTAGTGTATTTGTTAATATTATAGGAGTTTCTATAGTTCCTAGTTCTTCTATTTGTATAATCCCCATACTTTTTCCAAATCCATTTAAAATACAAGATGATGCTATTACTTTTTCCTTAAATATATTTCCTTCATGGGCAAGTATTGCAGTTACTCCGGTTTTTATACCACCTTTATCTAATGTTACATGTCCTACTTTAACTCCATCTACATCGGTTATTAAGTTATTTTTTCCTTTTTTAAACTCACCTATATTTATACCATATTGATTATTAATCCCCATATACTCTACCCCTTTTAATCCTTTTATTTACAATATAAATATAAATTTCAAAAAACACAAACGTATTAACGTTTATTTATATATAAGTTTTTCTTAATGACTTTTTATTCCTTTTTTTGACATAATTCTTTTTTTAATTTAAAATTAAATTAATAAGTTTGATTTTAAAAATATTAAGAATGGAGATATATATTTTGGTAGTTATTACAAGAAGAAAACGTATTGCTTATAACTTAACTATGGCGTTTCTTTCCTTAGCAATCGCTGCTATTTTAATTATACAGTTAACATTAAATTTAAGTTATAACATAGAGATAATCTTAACAAATACAGCTTATATAATATGGATAATCTTTGTTGTAGACTATGTAACTCGCTTTATTTTAAGCAGTGATAAAAAGCTATTTATAAAAAGTAATGTAATCGATTTAATATCAATAATTCCTTTTCACACGATTTTTATATTATTAGCTAACTTGGGAATTTTTAATATAGGTAAGTACATAGTATTTTTAAAGTTAGTTATGGTTTTAAGAATCTTTGCTATCGTAAAAAGAAGTAATAGTAATTTTTATAGATTCCTTAGAACTAATAACTTTAGCTATACTTTATTCATAGCTATAATCATAATATTTTTAAGTTCTGTGACTATGAGTTATTTTGAAAATTGGAATATAGGGGATTCGCTTTGGTGGAGTATTGTTACAGTTACAACTGTTGGTTATGGAAATATTTGTCCTAAAACTTTTTCAGGAAGATTTATTGCATCTATTCTAATGATTTTTGGTATAGGATTTATAGGTTCTTTGACTTCTACTTTGTCTACTTATTTTATAAAAAAAGAAAATATAAGACATCATAATCATAAAAATAGTTATACTATGTTAGAAGAGAGTTTAAAAGATGTGATTGTAGGTGCTAGGTTTAGTACAAATGAATATAAAGATATGGTTATACTTGACATTGTAAATAGATTAGAAAATTTCGATAACTTAAGTAAAGAAGAAATAAAAACAATGTGTAGTGTGTTATCATCATTAAAAGATGAACAATAAAATAAAAAAATATAATTATTATATTTATATATAAATTTTTTGTATATTTTGTATATAAATTTAATAATTGTTTATAATGTTAATATAATTTAAATATAATTTTTAATTATATCACTAAAAATATACTATACTTATTTCTCCTTTAAAAAAGACGAGTGCCCCACTGACACTCGTCTTTTTTTATTTTAAATATTTATGTAGTTCTTTAATATTTTCTTGCATATTTGCATCTATAACCCACATATTGTCTACTGTTTTCGTTTCAAAACTGCCTTCAACTGGCACCATATGCTGATTTATAGTAAAATCTCTATCATTTAAAATTTTATTTTGTAATTCCTTTATATCATTTATCGGTATGTTTGTGCTAACTTGTGCCATTATTTCCATATTAGCTTCAAACTTCTTACTTGAATCTAGTTTTTCATATTTAATAATTAAACCTTCTAACACATTTCTTTGTCTTTGAGTTCTCTCATAATCTCCATTGCCTTCTTTTCTTATTCTACAATAAGCTACTGCTTGTCTTCCATTCAATTTTTTCATTCCACTACCTTCTATATAATCAGTTCCTTCAGGTAATTTTTCTATGTTGTTTATTTCAACTAAGTTATTATTTATTTGCTCTGCTTCATAATCTTTTAAATCTATATCTACACCACCTACTATATCAATTACTTTTGCTAAACTGTAGAAATCTACACTTACATATTTATCTACATCTAAATCAAAGTTTGAATTTATAGTATCAAGTGCTAGTTTTGAACCTCCATATGCATACGAATGATTTAATTTGTCCTTTCCATGACCTTCTATATTTACTAATGTATCTCTAAGTATAGAAACTAAATTTATAGTTTTATTTTCAAAATTTATATTTGCAATCATTATAGAATCAGCTCTAGATTTTTCTTCTTTCGTTCTTCTATCTAATCCAAATAAAGCTATATTTACAGATTTTTCATCACTTATAGATGTTTTTTCATTTTTTACTTTTTCTTCTGATTGATTGTTATTATTTTTTATTAAAAAAGTTAATATCCCTATAGGTATCAATATAACTAATAATAAAACAACTATAATTTTTTTACTTAATTTCATAAATTCACATCCTTATCTACTTAAAAATACCCTAGGCATTATTTCCTAAGGGTATTTATTGAATCGACTCATTAAAATCTTTTAATGTTTTTATTTCTTCTATAATTTTACTTAAATGATAATTAAATACAGGGCTCTTATTGTCTTCCACATCAAAACTTATTTCTTCTGTGTTGTATAATGCTTTTATTGCATCATAATTCTTTTTATTTAGATATAGCTTATTTTCTAGAAGTTCTATAGATTGCATGTGAAAATATATTTCTCTACAGATACTTATTGATTTTTCTAAGTTATCTAAGTCTGTATCATTTTTGCCTCCATAACTTATTTCATCTGTTAATTTTGAATATATTTTTTCTAGTTGTTGTATATCTTTTTTAAATAAATTTATATCTAGCTCTTCTGCATTTAAAATTTTCGTTTCTATAAGTTGTATAGATGATTTTTCTATATTTTTAAATTCATGTATAGTCTTATCTAAATAATTCGGTCTTGCTATTAGATAGTTTATTACAACCCCTATAACAACACCTACTGAGGTATCTATAACTCTATGGAAAGAATAGTATGCAGGATTGTAAGTTCCAACGCCTAAATGTATAGCTAAAAAAGTTACACATGCTACTACTACTGAGTTTATTTTCAGTACGTTACATGTATAAATTGTCAGCATTACCCCTAATCCACATAATATTGGTTCTCCTGGTTGTATAAGTGCAAATAAGAAACCTATAATACCTCCTATTATTGTCCCTTTTACTCTATTTAGTCCAACTTTCATAGATCCTTTTACTGTATCTTGGACAGATATTACACATGCTATTGCGCAGTAAAATAGTTTTTGGACAAGGAATTGCCCCAGTAAAATACACATCATTACAGCTATACCTGTTTTTACGGTTCTCATCCCCATTTTTGGTAACTTCAAGTTTATCGCCTCCTAGTGTGCTAAGATTAATCATGTTTATTTATATTGTCATTACACACTAATATAGTATAAATTATTTTCAGAAATTTTGGTATACTTTAAAATTTCATTTTGCTATTTATTTTTACCCTGTATTTTTATTTTATAATCAAATTTTAATATGTTGTTTTTGCTTTAATTTTAGAATTGATTAATAAAACAGTTCGTAAATATCTGCGTCTTCATTTTACATAAAGCTTAAAAATATTTTTGATATCATATATTTTTTTATTTTTTTAAATTTTTAATTAAATTTTGTATATTATATTTAAAAAGTGGTAATAATTTAAATATGATCGGAAATAAAAAAATTCCATACTATCTTCCCCTAAGATAGAAAAAAACTACAGTTGCTCCCCCATCTGTAGTTTTTTTTATCTTTTTTATTGTTTTTGCATCATAATTATTTAGTATAATTACAAGATTTAATTTTTTTCTCAAAATCTTTTAAATCTAAATTTTAAAATTAAATAATTAAATTTTAATAAAAATTTATTGTAAAACAATAACAATTGACTTATAATAAAAATA